>JARRRJ010000019.1:0-14692 GCA_037380865.1 Sedimentisphaerales bacterium | reverse complement strand
GTCTCCTGAATCCAAATACAGCAGCCCTGCACTTATTGATTGTACTTTTAATAATAACTACGCATTTTCCAGCGGAGCCGGAATCTATAATAATCATGGAAACCCAAAACTATTCAATTGTACGTTCAATCACAACGCGGCCTATATAAGCGGCGGAGGTATGTCCTGGGGCGAGAATCCTGAATTGGTAAATTGTCTTTTCGTTCAGAACACTGCGGGCCATGGCGGAGCTATAGTATGTGATGCGAATCTGACATTAGTAAACTGCACGTTCACCAATAATTCTGCTATAGTCGGAGGCGGCAGCATAAGTACTTTTGAACATAACAAACTCGAGATCAATAACTGCATCTTCACAGGTAACAAAGTATTCGGAGAACCACCTTATCCGGGAAGCGGCGGTGTCTTCGGCCTGGCTGGAGATGAGACAACAATAACCAACTGCACTTTTTACGGTAATTGGGCAGAGCAGAAAAGTGCTATTTATAAGGGCAGCTCTTCTATTTTAAGAATTTGTAATTCAATTATATGGGATGGTGAAGGTGCGATATCAATAAGCAATCCCTCTACTTTTGTAGTAAAACACAGTGATATTCAAGGCGGCTTGGAAGGCGAAGGAAATATCGATGTTGATCCATTTTTTACAAATCCCGGTTATTGGGCTGACACAAACGATCCAAACATTATTGTTGAGCTAAATGACTCGAATGCAATTTGGATTGAAGGTGACTATCATCTGCAATCACAAGCAGGAAGGTGGAATCCCGCCACTCAAACATGGATTCAGGATTATGTAACAAGTCCATGTATCGACTCAGGTGACCCGAACAGTCCTATAGGGTTAGAACCATTTCCCTATGGCGGCTATATCAATATGGGAGCTTACGGCGGTACGTCAGAGGCGAGTAAATCATATTTTGGTGACCCGCTTTGCGAAACAATCGTTGCTGGAGATATAAATGGCGACTGCAAAGTTGACCAGACGGATTTGGATATTCTGATGATGCATTGGCTTGCAGAACATAACTGATAGAATTAACCAAGATTGGAAAATACTGCGGAATCGAACAGACCTTGTATCGAGGGCGTCGTGCCTTCGATTCGCAGGCAAGATGCGCGCGATACGAATTTCCTTGTATGTAGCAGAAAATTAATACAGAATAACAGATATTACAATCAGATGGTTGATAATATTTTGCAACATGCAATTGTCATTTAACGAAACAAAACAATCTAATAATCGGAAAGGAAGGACAACATGAAGAGCAAATTCCAGCCAGCAAAAATTCTACCTATTTATTTGGTATTAGTGTGCGTAATCCTGGCACTCGGCAATGATGCTTTCGGGCAGGGAAGACGGCGAAGCCGCCGCGGTGCTCCACAGACTCCTCCCACTCTTGGACTGGACCAGGGCACAATAGAGCTGGATACACCCGATTTTAATCTGAAGCTTGTTAAGGCATCACAAACTGTAGCGGCTTTGGAGCCGAAAGACGCTAACGGGTTTGACTTCACTCCCGCTGACCAGCTTGAAGCGCGTTCCCGTGATGGTTTTTATCACCTTGGCGATTTGACCTTTAGAGTTCGCCCGGGAAACTCCGGCACATGGCAGAGTTTTTCAACAGCGGCTGCGCGTAAGCCGGTAACTGCGCTGGAGACCTCCGATACGATTTTAGCCGCGGCGGATTTGTCTGCGACACTGCCTGAGGATTGTCCGTTCCAGATTACGCGCACCTGGGTTTTGGACAACGGGAAACATGCACTCAAATTCAATCTCACAAATAAAACCGATCAGCCTGTCCAGATAGGTGCCCTTGGTATACCGCTGATATTTAATAATTATATTACAGGCCGCTCGCTGGAGCAGGCTCATGTTACCTGCTCGTTTTCCGATCCGACAATAGGTATGGACGGCGGCTACGTGCAGGTGACACGCCTCAACGGCCACGGCCCGGCGTTAGTTGTTGTCCCTGATGGCAAAACTCCATTCGAGGCATATAATCCCCTGCTTGATGACAGGACCAGCCGGAGCCAGACATTCGAAGGTTTTTACGAATGGATGGCACACAGTCAGGCTTACGCTGAAAACGAGTGGAGTGACGCCAAGCCATGGAATCCCCCGACTGCCGAGACAATTGCTCCGGGACAGTCGCGCACCTATGGTCTCAAGTTCCTTTTGGCTCCCGAAATACGTCAAATCGACGAAACGCTTATTGCAAATAACAGGCCTGTAGCTATAGGAATCCCGGGCTATATTCTGCCGCAGGATATAAAAGCTCGCCTGTTCCTGATTTATCCGCGTAATGTTGCTTCGATAAAGGTTGAGCCTGAAGGCGCTATTACAGCAGTTGAACAAGCGCCAACAGAGCATGGCTGGAAAAGCTATGAACTGCAGGGAAAAACATGGGGACGCTCGCGGCTGGTTGTGACTTTCGATGACGGTCTTACCGAGTCAATACAATACTATGTCACGAAACCCGCAAGGCAGGTTTTGGCTGACCTAGGGAATTTTCTGACCACAAAACAGTGGTACGATAATCCCAACGATACATTCGGCAGAAGTCCTTCGGTAATGAATTACAATCGTGAAAAAGACCAGATTATACTGCAGGACAGCAGGGTATGGATCGCAGGTCTCGGTGACGAGGGTGGAACCGGCGGCTGGATGGCCGCCATCCTCAAGCAGCTCGGCGAGCCTAAAAAAGAAGAACTCGATAAACTCCAGACGTTTATCGACCATGTCCTGTGGGGCCGTCTCCAATATTCCGAAGGTGAACGCATGTATGGCGTGCGAAAGAGCCTGTTTTTCTACCAGCCTGATCTTGTGCCCGATTTCAAGTACGACGGCAATCTCAACTGGGGAAGCTGGACGAGCTGGGACAAAAGAGGCGCCGATGCGGTTGACCGCTCATTCGACTATCCCCATATAGCTATGGCTCACTGGGTAATGTATCGCCTTGCGAGAAACTATTCGGGCCTGGTTACCAACCATCCCTGGGACTGGTACCTTGAAAGAGCCTACCAGACGAGTATAGCTATGACGAAATTCGCTCGCGGCTACGCGCGGTTCGGGCAGATGGAAGGAGACATCTTCCTCGGAATATTACAAGACCTCAAGCGTGAAGGCTGGGACGAAAAGGCGAGCGAGCTCGAATCCGTTATGAAACAGCGTGCAGACCGATGGCGCAGAGAAGAATACCCGTTCGGAAGCGAGATGGCATGGGATTCGACCGGTCAGGAGGAAGTCTACGCATGGTGCAAGTATTTTGGCTATGATGACAAGGCGCTGGTGACATTGAACGCTGTGCTGGGTTACATGCCGACAGTGCCGCACTGGGGTTATAACGGTAACGCACGCCGCTACTGGGACTTTTTATATGGCGCGGCACCCGGGCCGACTTCGCGAATCGAGCGCCAGATACATCATTACGGCTCGTCTATCAACGCGATACCTGTGCTGGCTGCTTATCGTGAAAATCCGCAGGACTTTTATCTGCTTCGCGTCGGTTACGGCGGCGCTATGGGCTCTCTGACCAATATCGACCAGGAAGGATTTGCGTCCGCGGCGTTTCATGCCTGGCCTTCCACACTCAAGTGGGATGCCATCACAGGCGATTACGGCCCGAACTTCTTCGGTCACGCATGGAATACAGGTACTTATATTGTCAAAGACCCCGAAGTCGGCTGGCAGGCCTTCGGCGGAAACGTCACTGTCGATGGAGATAATATCAAAGTCAAACCGCTCGATTCATTTCGCATGCGCATTTATGTCGCACCTTATGGTCTTTGGCTAACGCTCGATTCCGGCCAGTTCGAAGAGATTGATATTAACTCTGCCGCGAAGACGATTCGGATTGGTTTAGCACCTTCGACAGAATACACGCCAGTGGCGCGCCTGCGAATTGAGCAGCCGGCGAAAGTTGATGGAGTAGGTTCATTCAAGCCTTCCGTTAATTTCTCGACAGAGAGAGGAGCCTTTGTCGTGCCGCTTGATTCTCAGAGGACCTGGAGCGAGTTAACTCAGGCAGATTAAATTGAACTGCAAATCATTTTTGTATTACTTCGACGAAAGCTTTGATGTTTTCCGTCGAGACGCCCTGCGGCATACCTCCGCCGCAGGAGGCGATGAGGTGCGTTCTGTCTTCGAGAGGTTCGAGCATTTTCTGTGCGGCTTTTCTCACATCGTCAGGCGTGCCTGCGGCCATGACATCGCGAGGGGGAATATTGCCTAATAGCGTGACTTTTTCGCCTGCGAGCTTTCGCATCTGGACTGTATCGTGGTCGCTGCTGAAGTTGAAAAGATTTACGCCGATTTCTGCAAGATGAGGCGCGCAGATGAGGCCCGGCGCATCGTTGTGGAAAAATCTCACACTTACGTCGAGACAGTTGAAGACCTTCTGCAAATAAGGTTTTGCAAATTTTATAAAATCCTGCTCTCCGATAAAACCTACAATATCATCCAGGAGAAGAATGCCGTCGATTGTCGGGAAAGCCTGTGCCTGCAGGTTAATCCAGTCGATTAGAAAATCGGTAATTTTATCAAGCAGGCTTTTAATTTTGTCCGGCTCCAACTGTGTGGCCATAAGAAACTCGGTCGTGCCCATGAGAAACGACGCGATATTGAGAGGCCCGCGCGCGACTGCAAACCTGATTGCGTGTCCCGCCTGCTCGATTTGCTTTTGCGTGTGTTTGAGCCTGGCGATAACGAACGGAAGCATGCCGTCGCCGGATGGATCGGGCTTTACAACGGATTCTATGTCACTTGTGCTCTTGATAGTCGTATGCGCGAACGGAAATTCATCTTCTTTCCACGAGCATCTTGAACCGAATGCGGAAGGTTCTGTGCACATGCCGTACTCCGACCAGAAGCCGGGGAGAAATATTGTATTGGGAAAAGTGTTTAATGCTTTGAGGTTCGCATCGAGCCACATTTTCTCGTTCGAGTAATAATCCATAATCGAGATGCCTGACCAGCCAGGCAGCCATGGACTGTCGATAATGAAGCCGACGGGCAGAGGCTCGACTGTTTTGCCATTAATTACATCAAGAAGTATAGACCATTGTTTTTCCGTCATTAATATTTCTCCAAAATATATTTGTGTTCAAACAACTCATTCGCTATGTCACGCGCCTGCAAATGAGAATGCTTTCACGTGTTGCGTCAATGGATTCCCGCCTTCGCGGGAATGACAATGTAACTATCTTAGTTACTTTTAACCGAATCGGGTATCGGCATGTCGCTGTATCTCTGGAAATATTGAATACAAGTGTCACGCCACCTGGCGGAATCGATTATCTGCTGGTTCAGCTTTGCGGTGACATGCTCGAAAATTTCAGGATCGATTTCATCCTTGAGCGTCTGCCAGGTTTTTGCCATCTGCTCGACATAATCGGTTCCCTGATAATACTTCACACAAAGCTCGTCCCACAAAGTTCTTCCCGATTTCATCTTATAATCCCAGGGGACATGATGGAACCAGAGCAGATACTTTTCGGGACACGTTTCAATATCGTCGAACTCTTCCTTCAACGGCGAAAAATACTGGCTCGTAAAGTTACTGCCGGTTGAGCTTCTGTCGAAACCGAGTCCATTGGCGTCGGCGCGGTGATAATACGCGGGTGTCCAGTCGATACGAGCCGCACGTGAAATTTGCGGCCCGGGTCCGTAGTGGGAATTATCCATTATATGATGCAGCCCGAGCGGCTCTTGATAGTTTATACATGCTTCCCACGAACCCAGCATCATTGACTTGATTGTCTTGACAGTTTCGCTGTCATGAGTCAGTGTCATTTTTATCCATTCGTCTGCTATTTCGTCAGACGTAAGCTCGTGGTCCCATGCAAGCCTGCCATAGGAGTACCAGTTTGACTGTAAGAAAATATGGCCGCACCAGTTCCTGTCACTACCTGTATTGGCTACACCTGCTATGCCTGTTATCTTATAGTTATCAAGAGTGCCATCGATAACTTTGGCCATAGTCGAGCCTTTTCCTTTGGCATAAGTATCAAATTCGAGATACTCCTTCCACATCGGAGCAAGATAAACCAGATGCGTGGACCATCCAAGATATTCTTTTGTGACCTGCAACTCGAGCATTACAGGTGTTTGCTTAAGCGCACCGAAAAGCGGCTGAACAGGCTCGCGAGGCTGGAAGTCAATAGGCCCATTCTTTGCCTGCGCGAAAACATTATCTTTGAATTTTCCATCGAGCGGAACAAATTCCATATAAGCGCGTTTTGCCCTGTCGGGATCCACCCTCTCGTCATAAACAAACGCACGCCACATAACTATTCCGCCATAAGGCGCGATCGCATCAGCAAGCAAATTCGCACCTTCCGCATGTGTCCTGTTATAATCCTGAGGCCCGGGCTGACCTTCGGAATTGGCTTTCACGAGAAAGCCTCCGAAATCCGGAATATACTTGTATATTTCCTGGGCTTTATCTTTCCACCATTCCTGAACAGTTGGGTCAAGAGGATCAGCGGTACGAAGCGGGCCTATTCCATTTTCGGTAGCCATCTGTGTGGGTAAGGAATATCTTACTGACAGATATACTTTAATCCCATAAGGCCGGAAAACATCGGCCAATTTTGCTACTTTTTTCAGATACTCTGTGCTGAAGAAAATCGCATTGGCATTCACGTTGTTAAGTACAGAGCCATTTATCCCGATTGATGCATTGGCGCGGGCATAGTCTGCGTACCTGGTATCAACCGTATCCGGCAACTCGTTCCATTTCCACAACGAGCGGCCTGCATAGCCTCTTTCTATTGTGCCCTGGGCATTGTTTCCACGCGGCGCATTGTCCCAATGGTCGAGAAGTCGGTACTGGATTCTCGGTTTCGAAGTGATATCCAGATTATTAATCACTTCCCCGGTTTGAATCAGACGCAGGAAATCAAAAGTGCCGTAAAGCAGACCAATATCCTTGTTTGCGGCTATCAAAATGCAATTTTCCCCATCGACCTGTGTATTTTTGATGATGAATCCTTCATTTCCTTGGTCTTTAAGAGAGTCTGCCAAATCCAATCTCTTAACAATATCCGAATTCTCGGGTGTGCCTATCACGAGAGTACCCGCTTTGTCAATTGCGTTGTCAAAAGAGACATCCTTTGAGAGAAGGCCCGAAAGGCCTTTTTTCAATTCGTCTTTTATAACCTGACACGTCTGTGAATCTCCCTGGACAACCACCGACGAAATCGCGGCCTGATAGTCCGCGAGCTTCTGCGCATCGTCAATCTTGCTATATTTGAACCACAGGTCATATCCATCATCCGCGTACAAATTGCCGGTGCCTGCAATTAATGTGACAAAAAATACAAGTATTGCTGTTCTGAACATGTATGTGTGTTTCATTGTGTCCACTCCTGTCTGAATTTCCACTTCCTAAATCGTAAAAAGCCAAAATACTTTAGAATCCGGTATTTCGGTGCAGATTCAGCCATATAACGCTTTGTAATAGTAACCGCAAATTTGGGCATCGTCAAGCAATTATCAAGAGGATTAAAGGACGAAGGCGTTTTCGTAGTGTCTTATCTCAGGGCTTCCCTCTTGACCCAAGACTATCGCAATGACATCGAACCTGAACGGGCGATTTTTTATCTCGCGGCTCGCAAGAAAATACTTCGCAGCTCTTTTGAGTCGAGTCTTTTTGGCCAAAGTGATTGAAGATTCTACGTCGGAGAATTCTTCATTTGTTTTCGTCCTGACTTCAATAAAGACAATGCTGCCGTCGGAATCCACCATAATCAGGTCGATTTCGCCGGTCTTGCAGGAAAAATTTCTGGTGAGAGTTTTGAAGCCTTTGCGTCGGAGGAATTTCTCGCATCGTTTCTCTCCCCACTGACCGAGTGACCTGCGGTCGGCTAAAAGCTTCTTCCTGTTAATGAGAAAATCAAATATCAAAATATTCGACAAAAAATAGTATTGCATCGTGCGTGATACGTATTGCGTAAATTCATCGACACAATACGCTATACTATATATACGCAATACAAGTTACTTCGAGACGGTATGCTCGCTATGGCGTTGTGCCAGTCTTACTGCTTTGCCTGTCCTCTGACGGAGGTAATAGAGTTTGGCTCGCCTGATTTTTCCGCTGCGGACTGCCTTGATATCGAGTACATTCGGAGAATGGAGCGGGAAAATGCGTTCGATACCTTCGTTATTTACGATTCGGCGAACAGTAAAAGTCTCGTTAATTCCCCTTCCCTTGCGGCTTATCACAGTTCCCGTAAATACCTGGACGCGTTCCTTGTCGCCTTCCTTAATCCTACAGTGAACGTCGACTATATCACCTATCTCAAAATGAGGTATTTCTTTCTTGAGGCACTTGCTCTCAACAGAATCCAATAATGCAGTTTTCACTGGTTACGCTCCTAATAAAAAACTTAAGTCCCCTTAAACGGAAACCTATTGCGCTGCTTTTTGTCGCACTCGTCAGAGACGCCTGACAAGCCCAAATCTTTTAACGAGCCCTGTATTATAAAGGCTTGCAAGACGGAAGACAAGCATTTTTTTCTTCCCTGACCAACTTATTCAAGAAAGTGCTTTTACAGCCCGTAGGAGGGCTTCAGTTCCTCTTCGGTGGGAAGTTTATCATATTGCTCGCCTGTCGGTCCGATGTATTTGTCGCCTTCTTTCCTGATTTCGACGGGAGTTACTGAGCCGTTGTCGTTGTGGATTTGTACGATAAAGGTCTCCTTAATATTCTCCCCTGCAGGCGATCTCGGAGGGGCAGGCGGTGACGGCGGGCGGGTCCTGACCTGAATTTGCGGCGGTCGCGGCGGATTCGGATGCTTGTCGATCTGATTGAGAAATTCACCTAAAGCCCCAATTCCAGCGCCAATAGCGACACCCTGGCCCGTTTTGTCAGATTGATGTCCCACTATCGCTCCGACAATTCCGCCAAAAATTGCACTGTTGTAAATAGGCTTGTACTCCATTCCTTCGCCGCAGCCTGAACTGAAAATCAGTGCAATCACTATTAAGGACAAAAAAAGTTCTGTTGTTCTGCTGCTCTTTGTTCCCATTTGTTTCTCCTTACCTCAATATTTTCTATCACAGAGCAAAATTACCTGCTTCTTAATCTAATAAGGCACTCTCACGCTGTAAAAGCACACAATTATTCCCTTTTCTTTCAACTTTGTCAAGGATTTTGTACAGGCGGGTCGTTCACAAGCAGAGAATCCTCTTTATCCGCAGGTTGGCTCCCGAACTTTGGTGCGGTGCCTTTGCTTTTATCATTTCCATTCCACGATGTATAAATATTGTCCTGATTGACGCCGCAAAAAGAGACGCTTTCGAAACTTACGTGAATATCGAGAAATAAAACATTTTGTCCTTCGTCGTTGTGAGTCGGAGTATTGCCGTTTCTTGTAACGCTTTTACCGCCTTCGGTACCAAACTTAGTAAAATCTTTTACTTTCCAGCCGGGGGAAGGCATCCACGGATTTCTGTCTGCGGCTATTGCTGTGCCGGGCTTGTTCGCTGTCGTTACTGCGTTTGGTCCATAAGGCATATGATATGAAAAGCTGTTGTGTTTCCATGGCTCCGGGCCAAAATCCCAAAATGATTCGAGGTCTCTTCTGTGTTTTTCCTGGCGCTTCAATATACGACTCACTACTCCCAAAGGATAAAATTCGCTGACTCCAAGTTCTTGTGAGCATAAAAACTTTTTGGGTTCGACTTCCGCATATTTTACAAGAAGATACAGTGACGCAGATATTGTTGCGGCTCCGCCGGCACCTTTTTGATCCAGGTTATATGCCTGAAGCCGATTTGCTGCATTCCATTTCACGCTCTTGCCCCATGGGCAAAGTCATGCGAATATGGGAATTAAAACAGATCCGACTGCAATATTGTTACCCGTGATTTTGCCGCCACTCATTTCTATTCTGATAAAGCTGATTATGCCCAGAATTATCGCAACTACTGAAATGCCTGCGCTGAAAAGAGCGAATACGTCGAAAATAGTTGTGCCTGTCGGTCCGAAAACTATATTCAGAACGAAATAAACAAGGAACATTGCCGGGCCGATTATTGCCAAACAGATTGCGGCAGAAGCGAGCCTGCTTAGTTTGACTTCAACAGTTTTGCTGGAAATAATTTCTGACGCATTGTTTTCCATTTGTCACTCAAATTAAATCATGGTTTCTGTGCAGGCGGGTCATTTACGAGCAACGAATCCTGTTTATTCGTGGGCTGGCTGCCTAAGTCCGGTTTTTTGCCTTTGCGAATATCTTTTCCGTTCCATGATGTATAGATATTGTCACCATTAATGCCGCAGTAGGGAATGCTTTCGAAATTTACGTGACTATCGAGAAATAATACATTTTGCCCTTCGTCATTGTGAGTAGGCGTATTGCCATTCTTTGTGACAGTTTTACCACCGACGGTATTGAATTTCGTGAAATCTTTTACGTTCCAGCCTGCTGAAGGCATCCATGGATTCCTGTCTGCGGCTATGGCCATGCCGGGATTGCTTGATGTTGTAAGCGCGTATGCTCCGTAAGGCATGTGATATGAATAACTCAGATGGTTCCACGGCTGCGGCCCGAAATCCCAAAGCTGAAACAAATTCATGTTTCCTGAAAGCCTAAACTCAGTTACACCTTTGTCACCGCCGGTATTGCCGCTCACACAGATAAACGACTTTGGTGTAACTTCGGCATACTTGACCAGCAAGTATAAAGACGCTGAGACTGTCGCGGCTCCTCCATTGCCTGTCATATCAGTGCCATAAGCCTGCGTTCGCGTCGGAGCGTTCCAGTTCACAGTGGTACCCCATGTTCCGTCCTTTCCGCCTGCGCGGGGAAACTTATCACCATAATCGTTGGCATATATAAGCATCGCCTTTCCCAAACCGGAAAGATTCGTTCCGCAAACTATTCTAAAAGCAACGCTTCTGGGACGCCTGGCAGCAGCAGACCATATTGGTAAAAGTGCTGCGATGACAGGAATCAGAATTGCTCCGATAGCGAAACTTGTGCCTGTTCTCCTGCCGCCGCTTATTTCAACCTGTATCAGACTTATGAATCCCAGGACAAGGGCAATGCCTGACATGATAAGACCCGCCAAAAAGAAAAAGCCTCTCGACGGCGAAGTGAGATTTGATGTTCCTTGAACGGGAACGAAAAGGCCTGGCAAGACAAAGAACAAACCGCATAAAGCTAAAAGAATCGCTGTAATCGCGATTCTGCTGACTTTGACTGTCACATCCGGCTCGAAGTCCGAGTCGGGCGTCCATGTCATGAGCGTATGACAATTAGAGCAATATTTAGCACTATTGGGATTTTGCTCGCCGCATTTGAGACATTTCATTTTTGTAGTCTCCAGTATTTGTTCTCACTATTATAAAAGCAAAATAATCTGCTTCCAAAACTTTTTTAATTATATAAAGATTCGAAAGGGTATCAACTTTTTAAAAAAACTAATCATTTTGCGAAAATGATGATATAATGTAAAAAAATTAAAGTATAGGATAAGATAGAAAAGTTTATAGATGGAAAGAAAATCAAAAGCACTCGTATCAATTTCAATGCTTATCGTTATCGTTTCAGTGTGTCCAAATCAAGTTTTTGCCCAGTCCGGAGGAGGTGACCAGTTTCTGGACGGCATCGGGGAGACTGCACTGATAGCACGTTATACGTTCAACGGGAACGAAGAAGACTGGTCCAGGAATAATTATCACGCGAGTCTGCACGGCAGTGAAGCATCTTACGTCGAAGACAGCCAGTTTGGCAAAGTATTGTCTTTGCCCGGCGAAGATAAAGGCGGCTATGTTCAGATTCCCGGCCAGGTCCTAATTGGAATTGACACTGTCAGTGTGACAGGTTGGCTTTATATACGCTCCGATACAATCTGGCAGAGGTTTTTCGATTTCGGTCAGGACGCGACGCAGAATTTCTTCTGTACTCCAATCGGTGAGGAACCTCCCGAAGGGTATCGTGCACGTATCACAAATACAGGCTGGACAGAGGAATTGGGTCCAGTTTCTCAGCGAGTACCGACCAACAGATGGGTACATCTTGCAGTAGTGCTGGATACGGCCCGGAAGACCTTAACTACGTATCTCGACGGCAAACAAGCAGGAAGCATTGGTGACGTGGATTTGAGCCTGGAGGACGTGCTTGATCAGGACAACGCCGCTGCAAACCTGCTCTACATAGGCAAGTCCGAGTACGATACTGATTCCGATATCAATGCAAAAGTTTACGATGTTCGCATTTACAGCATTGCGCTTACCGATAAGCAGGTCGCGACAATCTATAGTAATGCTCTCTCGGGCGATCATACCTCAGTCACTGAAACAGCAGTGCAGAACCAGGATAAACCTGCTGTGTCCTCAGCAAGTGCGAGTTCGTCTCGTATGTCGGATTTGACCAGCGTTCCCGACGTGGTGACTGAGACTACCGTGGGAACATTGCCGCATTTGCCTTATTACATTCCGGGCGTCTACCGCGACGGAGCCGATGGACCGCTCGTTCGCGTGATATGGCCTGCTCCGACAAATAACGAACAGGTCCTTGAGACGGGGATTTATACAGTAACCGGGACAGTGCCGGGCACGAATTTCCAGCCTAAGGCGATAGTCACAATACAGGCCGCACCTGAGAAATCAGATGCGCCGGCGGAGAACCTGGAACCATTCCCGCTGGGCCAGGTCATTCTGAATCAAGATGAAAACGGCAACGACACACAATTCATAAAGAACCGCGACAAGTTCATTCTTACTTTGGCAGGAACCGATCCCGATAGTTTCTTATTCAATTTCCGCGATGCCTTCGGTCAGGAGCAGCCGGAAGGTGTCAGGCCGCTGAGAGGATGGGACAGCAGAACTACCCGCCTGCGCGGACATGCGAGCGGTCATTATCTTTCTGCTCTCGCACAAGCTTATGCGAGCACAACTTATGACGAGGAACTTCACGCTAATTTCCTGCAAAAGATGAACTATATGATTGATACTTTGTATGACTTGTCCCAAAAGTCAGGCAAGCCGGTAGCCGAAGGCGGCCAATTCAACGCTGACCCGACGAAGGTCCCGCCGGGACCGGGTAGGGACGGCTATGATTCCGACCTTAGCGCAAACGGTATCAGGACAGACTATTGGAACTGGGGCCAAGGCTTTATCAGCGCTTATCCCCCCGACCAGTTCATCATGCTGGAAAACGGTGCCACATACGGCGGCAGAAACAACCAGATTTGGGCGCCGTATTACACTCTTCACAAGATTCTTGCCGGCCTTCTCGACTGCTACGAAGTGGGCGGCAATGAAAAGGCTCTTCAGATTGCAAAGGGTATGGGCACCTGGGTGTACGAACGCCTCAGAGTTGTTCCTACGGAAACAAGGATAAGCATGTGGAACCGTTACATCGCGGGTGAGTACGGCGGCATGAACGAAGTAATGGCACGCCTGTACAGAATAACATCTGATAGCAAATACCTCGAGTGCGCTCAGCTATTCGACAATATCAACTTCTTCTTTGGCGATGCGCAGCATGACCATGGTCTTGCCAAAAATGTCGATACTCTTCGCGGCAAACATGCGAACCAGCATATTCCGCAGATTAAGGGCGCCCTGGAAACCTATAAAGGCACTCAGGATGCGGAGTATTACCAGGTTGCAGAGAACTTCTGGGACATTTCGCGCAATAGCTATATGTATTCTATCGGCGGCGTTGCGGGAGCGATGAATCCCAACAATTCCGAATGCTTCACCGCTGAGCCTGATACCCTGTTCACGAACGGCTTTAATCCCGGCGGACAGAATGAGACCTGCGCTACTTATAACTTGCTCAAACTGAGCCGCGAGCTCTTTATGTTCGACCAGGACACAAAGTACATGGACTATTACGAGCAGGCACTTTATAACCATATTCTGGCTTCGGTTGCCGAAGACAATGCAGGCAATACGTATCACGTGCCGCTAAACCCGGGTGCGCGACGACAATTCAGCAACGCTAATATGACAGGTTTCACCTGCTGTAACGGCACAGCGCTGGAAAGCAATACAAAGCTCCAGGATTCGATATATTTCAAGAGCACAGATAATAACGACTTATATGTCAATCTCTATGTTCCATCCACATTGAGCTGGACACAACGCAACGTGATTATCAAACAGAGCACCAATTTCCCGTATGCCGATACTACAAAATTAATCGTAAATGGCGAAGGCACATTCGACATTAATGTTCGCGTGCCGAACTGGGCAACTGACGGATTCTTAGTCAAGATTAACGGAGAAGATGTGACGGTTCAGGCGATACCGGGTACATATCTGAGTCTCAGCAGAACGTGGCAAGACAACGATACGATTGAACTGAAGATGCCTTTCCACTTCTACCTCAGGCCAGTCATGGACCAGCCGAATATCGCGAGCATCTTTTACGGGCCCGTGTTGCTGGCGGCCGAAGAGCCCCAGGCACTATCTGCGGGGCACCCGGTGACACTCGATGCCGGCAACATCGGCGCGTCAATCACGGGTGACCCGAGCACGCTGCGTTTCAGTATAAACGATGTGACACTTAAGCCGTTCTATGAGACGTATGAGCGTTACTCAGTCTATTTTGATGTCACTCTTGAATAGTTCCGTGCACGCGCAGCAAGGGATATTGTGTTCGACGCCTGGTTGATGTAATGATTCATGCTCTGACAGGCTCGCCATTACAAATGGCACATTGAATGTGG
>JARRRJ010000018.1:0-10036 GCA_037380865.1 Sedimentisphaerales bacterium | reverse complement strand
GTTATATTTCGTGTTTTTGGTGGCACTAAATAGTAGTCTTAAGTGACAGAGGCCTTCTATGGATCAGCAGACCTACCAGATCGAATTGATAGAGAAGGCCCGGCAAGGCGACAGAAACAGCCTTGATCAGTTGGCCATGCAGGCAAAGGATCGCCTGCATACGTATGTTTTGCGTATGACTCAGCAGGAGGATTTGGCCCAGGAAATTGTACAGGAGACGTTGTTGGAAATGTTTAAGGTAATCGGAAAATTAAGGGACGCTGACAGGTTTTGGCCCTGGCTTTATGGGATCGCGACAAATAAGCTTCGCAGATTCTACAGAACGGAAGCGACTCACAGAAGAGTTGCTGTCGCAAGCCTTGAGAACAAAGCCTCGATGCACGAAAGGCAGGAAGGCCTTGAAAATCTGGTTGGGGATGAGTTGAAACAGATAGTTTCCGGGGCGATGAAAAAGCTAAAAACGCGGCATAAAGCGGTTCTTGTTATGCGCTGCTATGACGATATGCCTTATTCGGAAATTGCCGAGACGATGGGATGCAGCGAGTTCAGCACTCGCATGCTTTTCCTTCGTGCCAAAAGAGCCTTGCAAAAGGAGCTTTCTAAGAACGGATTCGGAAAAGGCTCTTTTTTGGCAGCTCTGGTGATTTTCGGAAAAATAACTTCTCCGACAAAGGTCGCGGCAGCTCAGGTTTCCGTTACCGCCGCAACTTTGAAAGTTGGCGTCGTGGCCGGAACAGTAGGGCTCGCGACTTCAAAAACAGCTATTTTATCTCTGGCTGCCGCAGGTATGCTAGCTACGGGAACTGCAGTTGTAAAGCCTGAGCTTTTCAATTTGAAGACACAGGAGCCAAAGACTCAGACCGTAAACTTGGTTGAAGATATTAACGCCGCAGGTCAAGGTACGGAACTCAGCGCCGAGTATCAATGGTTCTTCCCGCAGGGTCCCGGCGAACCTGTTATGATGCAGGTGCAATTCGGCTCGATGGGTAATGGCTCGTATCGAAAAGTCCTCCAGAACCAGCTTGGCAACTATTTCTATAACGGCAATAGTGTCAATATAAACAATTATCACATGTACGCTGATGATTTGAGCGTATTGCAAATGCCGACAGATGATCCGCAAATGGCTTCGTTTATCTCGCAGATGGAAGGCAATTCCAAGGGCATCGAGCATATAAGGGCGGCAGGCAGAGGTTTGCTGGTTATCGAGCCTCGAAATGCAGAAGCCCGGGATGATCAGCCGGTTGCTATCAGTCACTGGAATGTTCCTGAAGAAGACTATTTCCAGGCTGATTGGCCTACGACTGCCAACGTAGTCGACAATCGTGATGAAATGCATCGGCGCGGCTGGACGTGGTTCAGAGTTGAAGGACGCCTCAATGGCAAAGCCGTAGTCGGTAAGGGAAGGATACCGTTCATCTACGCGGAAAGCAGCAGGCACAGTGCGTGGCTGCAATTGCGGACCAGCGATATTGTACTGGTCGACACAGGTTCCGATGCCTATATCTACAGAGCCGGAAGCGACAATCTCGAAAGATATGCCGGCGGAAGCTTCTTCAAAGGCATGGCTCGGCCCTGGATGGGATTGCACGCAATAGACACTGTTCGCAGGGATGCGGCAAAACAGCAGATTAAGTTCGAAACGAAATATGTCGAGAATAGTGATAAAAAGAACGCACAGGTCTCGTTGATTGCAGATGACGTAACGCTTGTCTACAATATAGACCTGCAGAATGACGTGATTAGTGAGATTAGCTTCTCCACCGAAATGGGTCTTGCGGGCAATTTGAAGTTCTCATATCTCGAGAACGTAGAAGAAGCAAACGCAGAATTTTCGGTTCCTCCAAGGCCGAGAATGAGAGCTGTTTCTTCGCAAAGCGACGGCCTGCTCTGGCTCAGCAAACTCGTGGAGGAATAACTCGAAAAGTATATAACATAGCTTGGGTTGCAATGCACACAAATCGGGCATGGAGGAAAGCTGAAGATGAACACAAGTTAGTAGAAGGATAATATATGATTAGGTCAGGAAAAAGTCGTTTTTGGGTAGTTGCCGCTTTTTTGGCGGGTGCGACATTTAGCCTGGCATTCGGTCAGCAGGTACCTGACTGGAGCTACACATACACGGACGATTTTCAAATCAGCAAAGTTGATAACGATAGTTTTTTTCACTCGATAATATGGCCGCAGGGTGCGTTTCCGCCTTCTGAGCCTTTTCTATACTATAAAGACACCGGAGAACTGGGCTTCGGCGATTTCCACAATCAGCCAGCACAGCTCTCGTATCGTTTTCCCTTCAGTGCCAAAGCGAACAAGACCATAAGCGGCCAGATTCAGCTTAACGTGCGTTTTCCATATTCCAGCGCAGGCTCACTTCAATATTCGCTCTCCTCGGACGGAATAGTATGGTCAAATGCCAAACCGCTTGTGGCCGGAACAAATATTATTCCTGTAGAGTCGATCCGCGGCATATGCTACATCACTTTCTACGGCATCGAAGTTTTAATAGATAATCTTCAGGTCGTTTTGAATTCGTACCCGGCTGATTATTTTGTCGAGCAAAATGCTTTCTACCCGAAGTTTACCACAATCCAGGCCGCGATAAGTGCCGCTTCTGACGGAGATGTAATCGAAGTCGCTCCCGGTACATACAAAGGTGCCGGAAATACTGATATCGACTTCAAGGGTAAAGCAATCACAGTTTACTCGAAGTCGGGTCCTGAACTGACAATTATCGATTGTGAAAACAGCTCCAGAGGTTTTTATTTCCACAGTGTCGAGGAGCCGAATTCAGTCCTTCGCGGTTTCACCATAAAAAACGGAACAAAGACAGGTTCCGACTTTCCTTCCGAATCTTCCGGCTGGAGACAGAGCTCAGCTTACCCGATTGGTGCCGGAATCTACTGCGAGTTCAGTGATCCGAGCATCATCGACTGTATTATACAAGAGTGCTCGACAGAGCTTGGCGGCGGAATAGGACTCGTCGGCGCAGCTCCAATGATTGCCGACTGCATTATCGAAAACTGCGCAGCAGGAGGGCTCGGAAGTGCCCAATCAGGCGGAAACGGCGCCGGAATAGCTCTTAAGAGAAGCTCGAATGCAACTATAATCAATTCCATCATAAGAAACAACTCAGCATTTTCAAACAGTAAGGGCGCGGGTCTGTATTGCTATCAGAGCAGGATTTTGCTCTCGAATTGTGAAATCAGGTCTAACAGCGCTGCAGTGAGCGTCACAGGCGGCGGCATCTACGCCGCGGGACCGCATTCAAACGTCCAGTTGCAGAGCTGTCTCATCGCAGACAATTCAGCTCAATCCGGAGCGGGCATCTTTTCGGATTCGATTACAATAGATGTAGTGCCGGGTGACGGTGCGCTGAATCCCGAGCCTGTTCTCATTGTCTGCAACATACGAATAACGAACTGTACTATAGTGAATAACAAGCTCGTTTTGCCGCAGGGCGTAACAGGCGGCGGCGTTCACTCCATCAAGAGCGACACTGTCATAAGAAACAGCATCATCTGGGCCAACCAGGGCAAGAACGCCTGGATCGATAATTCCGTTTATACAGGCTTGATTTTCTACTCCGATATCCAGGGCGGCTACGAAGGACAAACCAACATGGATGCTGACCCGCTCTTCGCTTTGCCTGAGACGGGGGATTATCATCTCAAGTCCATTTCCGGCCGATACAATCCCGCAACAGCAACGTGGGTCTCTGATAATGCTCAAAGTCCCTGCATCGACGCGGGCGACCCTCAGGACCAGGTTTGGCCTGAGCCTTACCCGAACGGGAAACGCGTAAATATGGGCGCCTACGGAAGAACAGCGCAGGCAAGCATGAACATAAGCCCGAGCATCTTTCACGTTGCCAAAACAGGCAATAACGCAAATTCAGGCCTGAGCAAAGAAGACGCTTTCGCGACAATCCAGAAAGCAGTCGATACTGCTGACGTCGAAGGTGACGTGATTATGATATGGCCCGGCGTTTATACGGAAGATGTAAAGCTCTGGGGTACTACGCCGAGAAGACTGACAATCCAGAGCGCCGACGACGCTGCGGAAGTCAGAGGCTCCGGCGAAGGAATCGCTTTTTCATTCTACAGCGGCCAGTACTCGGGCTGTGTCCTGCGAAACCTGATTATTACAAATTGCTCGTGGAATGCCATTTATTGCGAAAATGCTTCTCCGACGCTTACTAATCTCACCATATCAAACAACAACTTCGGTATAAATATCGTCGGAAGTGCAAATCCGAATATTAAACGATGCATTTTCGCTAATAACGCCTATGGTGACATAGAGCAGGCCTATATGAAAAATGTCTTTATCAGCAGGCTCGATGTGGTCAGAGAAATCGACAGGGAGCAGGGAAACATTGACGGAGATCCCGGGTTCTTCTATTCCAGCGCCGCCGGCGGTGACTATCACTTGAAATCCCCTTATGGAAGGTACTCTGCGAATACGGGAACATGGGTGACCACCGACCAGTATCTCAGTCCCTGTATCGACATTATTTATCCGCAGGATCCGTCACTGACAGATCCCGAGCGCGAGCCGCAGCCAAACGGAGGCCTGATCAACATGGGAGCATACGGCGGCACACCCTACGCGAGCAAGAGCGGATACATAATCATGCCCTGAGGCGAACAAGGCAAACTCGTCCATACTTTCTGACAAGTCCGACAACGAGCTTTACAGCCGTAAGCATTTTAAGTTAAAATTGACGAAACACACCAGTTCTTTGTGAACTCATCAAGCCGGATACAGAAAAGCCTCGAACTACTTCCGCAGAAACGCTATCCCGTCTCAAGAATAGCACATGACATAAACACTGGCGTTCTGTATAATATGTGCAAGAGGTTAGATAAAAGGGATTTGTAATGGTAAACGAATCAGGCCGCAGAAAGAAAAGGCGTTTATTGAAGGTCACTGGTTTGTGCATAATTGCGGCGGCTGCATTCCTGTTTGTTATTTTTGCATATGAGATTAATTCCTCTCGCACGCAATCTTACAAATCAAGTGAAGCAAATATCAATAAGATTTTAGCACAGCAATTGGACAAAGACCCGAATGAGCTCACTTTGGCTGATTTTGGAAACGTGGAAGAGTTTGTTGTGTTGGGCAATGAGGTTACGAACCTGAATCCGATTGTGAAATTCCAGAACCTGGAGAAGATATGTTTTTATAATTTCCGGGAGATGGATTTAAGACCTCTTTCAAAGCTGCAGAAACTAAAGTCACTTGAAATTAGCTTTGAACTCATTCATCGCGAAACTCGGAGAAAATGGCATGAAAAGCTATATTCTGTTCTCAGGATATCAAGACCGGCTGTTTCTGAAACAAAGCCGTTTGATCTTGGCAAACTCAGGAAACTTAAAAATCTTGAAAGTCTTATTATCGAAAGATATTCAAAAATATGTAATATCAAAGCCCTTGAGTCACTTACGAATCTGAGGCATCTTGAGCTGCACCCGAATCTCAATAAAGTGGATGCAATAATTATAATCTCAGGAGTCCAAGTCCAGGGAACAGTCAGCAAAAATTATGAAACAGAGCCGTTAGATTTGAGTCCCTTGCAGAATCTCTCCGAACTGCTTTATCTTGACATCGCGTCTATTAAGGCAAGAGATTATGGTTTTATCGGGAAGATGACAAGTCTAAAGCATCTCGATCTTGGCAGTACGCGGATAAGGGACACGAAACCTTTGAGCAGCCTTGTTAATCTGGAATACCTTGATCTTGGCGGCACTGATATAGATGATATCAACTTCCTTGAAAATCTCATAAATCTGAAGAAACTTGACCTTTCGTCAAGGAAAATTGAAAATATAGACATCCTGGAGTCACTTTCGAATCTTGAGGATCTTGATCTCAGTTATACAAAGGTCAATGATATAAAGGCATTGTCAAATCTTACAAACCTGCAAAGACTGGTCCTGCGAAACTCCATAATATCTGATACAAGTCCGCTGAAAGAGCTTGTGCGCCTTAAGTATCTTTGTCTCGCTGGTACAGAGATTCGCAATATCGAGCCACTCGCGGGACTGAGCAATCTTGTATCGCTCGATCTGTCGAACACAGATGTTGATGATTTAGGTCTAATTTCAGGATTGGAGAATTTACAGGTCCTTAACCTCTCCAGGATGCTCATCAGCAATATAGATGCATTGGGGAAACTTAAAAGTCTTCAGCAGCTCAGTCTTGAAAATATGAATATTGACGATATAAAGTCGCTCGAAAGACTTCCGAATCTTACGAGACTTGATTTACGAAATACGCCGATTAGTAAAGAAGAAATTGACGAGCTTAAGAAAATGATACCAGGATTGAGTATTCAACGTTAGAAAGACTCTTTGTCTTTGTTTGTGGAAGCTAATATGGTAAAGTTATCAAGCGGCAGAAAGAAAAAGCGTTTATCGAAAATCACCGGCTCGTGCGTGCTTGCAGCGGCTGCAGCATTGCTTCTTGTTTTTGCGTATGAATTTAATTCCTCTCGTACGCAATCTTATAAGGAAAGTGAAGCGAATTTAAATAAGATTGCAGCACGAGAATTAGATAAATTCCCGGGCAGCCTGACCAATGAGGATTTTTTGAGGCTGGAAAGTGTAAGGGTATACGAGAATGAGTTAACAAATATTAAGCCGCTTGCGAAACTCAAAAACCTTCATACAATTAGTTTTTATGTAGCTCCGAATCATGACCTGGATTTCAGGCCGCTGGGAAAGCTTGAAAAGCTCAAGACTCTTAGAATTTGTAACGGCGGTGGAAATGTCGTAAACGTCAGTCTTCCGGGAAAGGTTGTCGTATTTTTCCCTATAAGAAAAAAGCGGCATTGGTATGTAAAAGTCTTTTCTTTTTTCAGAAGATTAGAACCAGCTCATTCTAAAACCAAATCTTTTGATCCTGGTCAGCTCAGGGAGTTAAGACAACTCGAGAGTCTGACGATACAAGAATTTTACCTTCGCAATTTTGAAGCTCTTGCTGCTCTTACGAACCTTGAATATCTTGGTCTCGACAGCACAGAGATAAAGGATATTAACTCACTTGCGAATCTCAAAAATCTGCGCGAACTTGATCTCAGTAACACGAAAGTCACGGATTTAAATGCACTGAAAACTCTCACAGGATTGAAGAATCTGAGTTTGAGAGATGTGTCGATTAGTGATGATGAAATTGCAGAACTTCAAAAAGCTCTGCCTGGATTGAAGATTCAACGATAGAATGAGAAAGCAGGGTGGGGTAAATAATCGTATAACGGTAATTGATTGCTCAGACCGTTTTCGGACAAGTCGGACGTGTCGGACAAGTCGGACTTCTGATCATGGCGGACATTTTACTATAATTTATTACTGCAGTGCTTTTACAGGCAGGCAGTAGATTCCCGGGCCTACTCCTTCGGGATATGGTGTTCTTCCGTCTGAGGTTATTGAGACTTTCATCTGTACAGTGTCTTTCGAGGAGAATGTCTCGACGTGGCCGTCACTGTAGCCTGCTCGTAAGGAGACTTCGGGAATATTTTCGAGCTCACCCGCCGCAGACCAGTAAGACGAGAGCAGCATTGTTTCGGGAACTTCGCTTGCGTCATCGAAGAGTTCACAGCTTCCAAACGAAGCGGGCGTTCGCCAGTGGTCGTAGCCGAAATAATCTGTTACGAGAAGACGGCTCGTACGCCTGCCTCCCGCGGGATCGTGTGGTCCCTGGAAGATGCGGTTTTGCTGTTCGAGCAAACCCTTGTAATTCCACCAAAAACAGTACGTGCCCCCGACAGGATCGGAAGGCAGAGCAGTTTCGGGATTGTCCCAATTGTCACCTGCGTCCCAGGATTGCTGGAGATATTGGTACTCGCTCGGCGAGCACGGGCAGAACATTGCGCTTGCGCTAGTAATGTAGCTTCTCAAATACTGGCTCATGGACCTGTAAAGGCGAGGACTTCGCTGTCGGTTACCTGTAAGTCTCGTCGGGTCAGTCCAGTTCCAGTTTTCGCCGTAGCCTATGGTCGCTACAGATTCAGGATACCTGTCACCATGGTCGTTTGCGAAGATATTTATAGTTGACGTGATTTGCTTCTGGTTGTTCATGCTGACCAGGCCGATAGCCTGTTTTCGCAGGTTGTTAAACGCAGGCAGAGCGATACTCATGATTACTGCAATTACAGAGATCGTGACCAGAAGCTCAACGAGTGTGAAAGCTGAGCAGCGCTGGAAACAAGGGAATCCCTGTTGGCCGCTTCGTCGCCGGTTTGGGCCGTGACGTGTCACCACCATTCCTGCCTCCAATTGTCTGCATTTGAAACGGATTTTCCTGACCTCCGGATCTTTTAGCAGTACCCAGGTGAGCCAAATTGAGCGCACCATAAAACACTTAAAGCCCGCGCGCTTGTAATTCCTGCGCTTGCGACTTACGCGCTTTCAATTTTAGCCACCTATAACTTTACTATTTTAACTTTCTTAATTATAAGGCTTATCCAAATTCATGTCAAGCCAGAATATCCGGAATAATCCTCATAATTGTGCCGGAAAAGACAGATTTACCGGCACAGTCCTATAAGTGCTTACAAATCAAGTACTTGCGTGAGGCTAAAATTGCCTGGAAGGCGAATTTTCTGCAATATTTAAATGCAAGAGACTGATAAATTAGATAAAAGCACATGGCAATAAAAAAGGCCGCGGATTTTATCACCCGCAGCCTGTCATAAACTTCTATTCAGTTAATTATTTACATATTAGTAATTTCCACAGTTGTTAAGCCATGAGATCATGTACTCGACGAGATCGTTGACGTCTATTTCGCCGTCTCTGTTGAGATCTTCGCAGGCCATGCATCCTTCGCTCGGATTGAGATAATAATCTTCCGTTTCTCCGTACTCATAGCCTTGTGCAGGACCTGATCCGGCTGCACCTGAGCCGCCTTTCCATGGCTTTTCTGCGAGCATAATTCTCATCCATGCATGAGTATCACCGTATTCAGGATACCATGCAAGGAAACCGGGCGTTGTGAGTATGTTCTCACCCTGTTGCAGGTCATGGAGAAGCTGGTTCTGGACGCACCACTCGGAAATGTAGCCGGCACTGTTGCAGGTTGTGCACCTGAGGTTTTGATCAGTGTGGCCGTCATCGTTCCAGTCGCCGTCACGATTCCAGTCAATCCATACGTTGACGTACAAGTCTACGTTCGGATCCAGGTCTGTTACGAAGACTTTGTAGTCGAACGCGGTCAGTTTGCAGTGGTTCATGTAAATCGGGGTATTTACGATGCAATCGTCTCCCAGGTCATTGTTGGCACTGTATGGGAAGACATCGGTCGGAACAATATTGTGCTTGGGATCCTGGTCGTATCCGGTGTCGGCTTCGTCTTCGAAAGTGACATCATTTCCGAGATAAGCTTTTGCTTTTGGCTGGAAATGTATCGGCCCGTGAATCGGATTGCCCTGGTAGACAGTGGGGAAATTCGCGACAACTGTGCCGCCATAAGTCTTCATGGTTCGGCCCTCATGGTTCGTGCTGTCTGGTGCATCGCCCAGATCAGAAGCCTGCTGGACCTGGCCGTTGCAACTGATATTAAGTGTTCCCTGGCCAACGTCGTTCGGATAAAAGCCACTTACTTCAATCCAGTAGATTTTGCCTGAGGTAACGTTGAGCGTGAGCTGAGACTGCTCACCGCACGCATTGTCGTTGCATCCTACAAGTGAAAGGTTATTTACTGAAGTCCCTGTATAGACGGCAAGTAACGTGTCGAAGCTGCTTCCGCAGAGACTTATTACAGCCTGTCCTGTGCAGGTTGCAGTGTAACGATACCAGAGATTCGGGCTGTGATGAATATTGCACGAACCCGGACCATCGTAGGTTGCGCCGCTCGTGTTGAACGTCTTGTTAACGACGTTTCCGACCACCTCGGCGTTTCCAATATTATCGTTACCTCCACCACACGGAGTACCTGAGCAGGTGATAGTAATCACACCCGTGCCGCCAAGGTCCTCATCATAATGGCCGACCTCGATGAGATACTGGTTGCCGCAGATCGCGTCAAAAGTCAATCT
>JARRRJ010000017.1:0-12357 GCA_037380865.1 Sedimentisphaerales bacterium | reverse complement strand
CTGCCAAATGTGTGATTCCGCTGTCATTGCCTATGAATGCATCTGTGCATGTAAGGATTTTCAGTACTTCTGACAATGCCAAATCTGCCAGGCATTTGGTCGCACTCGCCAGGCTCTGGATTGTCTCGCGGTTGAATCTATCGAGTTCAGCGGGTCCCAAAAGAAAAACTACCTGCGTATTTTTTGAGCGGAGCTCGCTTGTTATTGATAAAAAGTTCTCTAAATTCCAGCACTTATTCAATGCGCCGCTGCCCGGTTGAATGACTACAAGCTTTTTTTGAGGCTCCAGTCCAAATTCCCACAATAGTTCTTTGCCTTTTGCTATGTCAGTTTTTGTCGCTTTGATTAGACAGTCCCGTTTGAAAACAAACGTTTTGTCCGGTGATATGTCACATTGGCTGCTGAATTGTCGTATAAAAAAGTCCGATATATGTTCTGTCGATCCGCTGGAAGGCTGTGACGACAGTGTTATAACTTCGGAGTTGAGACTGCAATTTGTTGTAAATATAAGATTTTTTTCGAAGTTGCCTTCAGGCTCACCCAAAAACGAGATGATCCAGGAATACTCGGAAAAGGTCCTTATCAAAGGATCTCTGTCTGCCAGAACAAAATCTTTCGAATCCAAAAACAGCCGGTGTAAGTCAATCGAATCGATCGAGTATATTCCATCGATACATGTCCTTCCCGGAAAAACACCTGTGTACTCCGTGTGCCCGAGAAAATCTATGCTTCCCAGATGAAGCGCGCTCTTCATAAAGGCAGCCAGTGGGAGGGTAAGTATGCAGTCACCTATTGCTCCTGGCTGGATTATCAGCGCGCGTTTTGTTTTAAGCTCGGCTTTGAGGCTTTCTGCCATTAACAAATCCAATATGTTGCTTTCAACCTGCATTTTTTCACAAGTTTCTTTTGATAGCTTCGATTTGCTCATCTGTGACTTGCGCACCTAATTCCCTGGCTATTTGGATGTGCTTCAAAGCCACGTCGTATTTTTTTAAGTTATAAAAGCAGAAGGCAAGTCCTAAATGTGCATCTCCCATTTTCGGATCAATTTCAGTTGCTTTCAGATATGTCTCAGCCGCTTTATCGTAATTTTTTTCATTATAGTAGGCCGCACCCAAATTGTAGAAAATAGTCGCCTCGTTGCTGCGTATTTCCGTGGCTTTTCTGTACATTTCAATAGCATAAGCAAATCTCTCCTGCTGAAAATACACGTTTCCCAAATTTACCATTGCCGGAAAATTGTCAGGCTCAATTGACAGGACTCTTCTATATGCCGTAATTTCCTCGTCTACCTTATTGATTTTGTTATAGCAAACTCCCAGACCATAATACGCTTCCGCCAGATTGGGATTAATTTCGATGGCTTTCTGATACGAAGAGATTGCTTCATGATAATCTTCCATCTTGAAATACACTTCACCCAGCTGGTTGAAGACGTTAGTATTTTCCGGCTCGAGGACGACCGCGTCCTTCAATCTCAATATCGCAAGTGAGTAACGCCGCTGCGTGCAATACGCGATTGCAAGGTTGCGATAAGCGTCCACGAAATTCGGATCAAGCTTTATCGCTTCCAAATATTCCGAAACAGCAAGAGTTGTTCTTCCGTTATCGGAGTATGCGTTACCAAGATTATTGTGCGTTTTGGCATCGCCTGGATTGATCTTCAGGGCGCTCATATATTCCCTAATTGCACTATTGACCTGACTCTTCTTGAGATAAATATTTCCCAAATTAGCTCTTGCTTCCGACAAAGTGGGATTAATTTCAATTGCCTTTTCCAGGGCCTCGAGAGCGGATTCCATATTACCCACATCACTGTAGCTATTTCCCAGGTTATTTAAGAAACAACCCAAAGTCTGAATCTTATTCAGATTCTCCATATAGATGGCATCTTTGCTATTTTGTGGGACCTTAAACTTTTCGATATATTGTTCGTCGCTTGCGCTGCCGCCTTTGCTGGTGGTTTCAATATTGAATCTTACACGTCCATCGTCGTATCTGACAAAGAAATGGCCTGGAACGACTACACCATACAAATCGATGCCAAGACGCTCTCCGAGAGATAAATACAGAATAGACAAGCTCAGGCAATATCCTTTCTTCGTGTCTAACACAGTATGAAGGAACAAACTGTTTGGGTCCTTTGCTTCAGAAAGCGAGTCAAATCCCAGCTCATCAAACAAATATGCGTTAATTTCTGGAATTGCGCGGTAGTTTGCGGGTATCCTCTTAGCTCTGAGTCTATCGCGAATGTCTCTTGCCATATCATCCAACTGCGTGAGGTATCTCCTGCCATAGACCATATCGCTCCAGTTTTCCGAAACGATTAGCGCAGCTGTTGCCAAATCAACTTCATTCTCGCGAAGGCGTAAAACCTGGTCAAGCGATCTTGCGTACAAGCCTGCTTTACCGTCGTTGGCAAGCGGCCTCTCCCGACGAGCGGAAGCAACCGAAGAAATTAAAAAAATTAAGAATATGACTGAAAAAATCTTCTTCATACGAATCTTTCAATATTTCGTATTTCTTTCTTGTGCTTTTTCACAATTATTATATAAAAGGACCGCAAGGTCAACTAATTGCCTACTAACTAACAACTAATATTTTAGTCGTTGAAATCGTTATTTTCAATGTAATTTTTGAGAATTAAGGGCTACTATGAATATCACCTCAGTCGGCATTAGGACGCTTCTGAGTCATAAATTGATTTCCGTTAAGGATTTAAAGGCATTTTGCCCGGTTTTATTCTGTCTGTTGTTGTCTTTTGGCTGCAAAAGCCGGACGTATACCAGGATGTTTGACGGAAAATCGCTGGGAAAATGGCGGGTTTCGGATTTTGTCAGGAGCGGCGAGGTGCGTGTGAAAGATGGTGCAATCTACATTGACAGAAGTACCACAGGCGGCTACATGACCGGAATAACGTGGACAGGTCCGCTCGTACGGATGAACTATGAAATCACACTCGATGCAATGTCCGTGGAAGGTTCAGATTTCTTTTGCGGTTTAACCTTTCCTGTCGGTGAGAGACCCTGCACACTTATCCTTGGGGGCTGGGGAGGGACATTATGCGGTCTTTCCACTCTCGACCACATGGATGCTTCTGAAAATGAGACTACGACATTCGTCGATTTCAAAAATAATCAATGGTATGGAGTGCGTTTGAGAGTGACGCCTGACAGAATACAATCATGGCTCGACGAAGAGCTCTTAGTTGATGTGGATACAACTGACAGATTCATAGATATAAGGTTCGAGTGCGAACCTTCTCTCCCGCTCGGCATCGCAACGTATCGGACCACAGGCGCAGTTCGAAACATAAAATTAAGAAAAATCGATGTGCAGCCGCTCTCGAATTCAGATAATGCGGAGTATTAATTCAGCTTTGGGCGCTGGTGCCTATTCGATGTTAATTTTCCTCAAAAAAGTATCCTTTGATAAGCCGGAAACATGGATTTGTTTTACGTGGCTCGTCTGGCCTGAGATTATTTGAATGGTGTTCTTTTTGACGCCAAGAACACGGGCGAGGAACTTAATTAAGCCTTGATTAGCTTTTCCCTTTTCCGGAGCGGAAGTCACCTTTATTTTCAGCATCCCATCCAGAACGCCGCTAATCTTGTCGGGTGGGCTACATCCGGGTACGACTTTGGCAGTGAAGATTAGATTGCCGTCAGCTTCACGAATATTTAATTCAGACATTTCTGTTTTGGGGATTTTATCGTACTATAGACTATCTTCTTTAATGTTCACACCGACTGCCATTTGTATATATTTTTCAATTTGCTCGGCAAGCTCTCCCAGTGAGGCATTTTGAAAATCTTCGTAATGTCCGGGGATTATATCGCCGTTCAGAGCGATCTTAAAGAACCTTACCCTGATAATCGAAGGCTTGTCACCTGTCTTGCTGAAATCGCTGTCCTTATGCTCAGTAAGCTCAATCCTCCAGCTTTGACTTATAAAGACAAGGCACTTACCCGTATTAACCGCCATAGGAAAGTAATCCTGCAACAGATAAAGCCTTTCAGTTTTCTGCCTTCCAGTTTCCATTTTATTCTCAACCTAAATATAAATGTTCTTAACCCAACTTCAATGACCCAGTTAGGTCTCCGGTGTTCGTTACTGAATGCTCTATGCAATATTTCTTAAGTCCTTCTATTGCTTTTACTGCACTTTCAGGATCGAGGAAATTTGCTGTGCCTATTCCGATAGCTGTGGCTCCGGCGATGAGAAATTCGATGGCGTCTGATGCGGTTCGTATACCGCCCATACTGAGGATTGGGATTCCTGCTTCTTTCGTGACTTCGTTATATACTTTATTGACAAGATAGACTGCAATTGGTTTTATCGCAGGGCCTGAAAGTCCTCCTGTTTTGTTTGCCAAAACGGGGCTGCGCGTTTCTATATCAATAACCATTGCGGTGAAGGTATTTATCATGCTGAGCGCGTTTGCTCCGGATTCGATTGCTGCTCGCGCAATTAATGATATGTCCGTAACCATCGGCGCAAGTTTTACCATCAGGACTTTATCTCCGCAAACACTTTTAACCGCAGATGTCACTTCTTTAACAAGTTCCGGATCAGTTCCGAAACTTATGCCGCCATGTTTTACGTTCGGACAGCTTATGTTCAATTCAAATCCTGCTATCGAATTTTCGCGGGACAATCGCTCAACGACAGAAGCATATTCAGCGACAGTTTCACCCGCAACGTTTACAAAAACTGCGGTTTTCTTTTTTTCGAGCAGCGGGATTTTTTCCTCGACGAACTTATCCAGCCCGACATTTGCCCAGCCGATCGCGTTAAGCATTCCCGAATCGGTCTCTACAATTCTTGGTGACGGATTTCCCATTCGCGGGTTGAGGGATATGCTCTTGGTTATGAATCCGCCAAGATGATCTATATCAACAAAATCATCCAGTTCATTCGCATATCCACATGTCCCTGAGACTGTAAATACGGGATTATTCAATTTCAATCCCGCAAAATCAACTGATAAGTCAATTTCAACTGCCATTTTTTTCCTTAAATTTTCCAACAGCAAAATTTGCTACTTCATCGTGATCGAACGCCATGTTTTCAGGCAGGTTCTCTATATCGAACCACTTTGCTTCCTCTGCGTCGTCGCCACCTTTGACATTTGCATTATCATCGTCTGTAAAACCAATAAAGGCTATTGTAATCTGTCTGCCTCTCGGGTCGCGTCCAACCTTGCCGAACGTATGCATCTGTTCTAAATGTATGGCTCTAAGTCCCGTCTCTTCAGCTAATTCTCTGGCTACAGCATCCTCAAGCTCCTCGTCTATATCTACAAATCCGCCCGGGAAAGCCCATTTTCCCTTGTAAGGCTCGTTTTTTCGCTTTATCAGTAAAAGGGCGGTTCTACCCTGTGAAAGTTTGAAGACGATTGCGTCAACAGTAACCATAGGCCGCGGCCATTCATATGTGTATTGTCCTTTTTCTGTCATAAAATCTCTGACACAAGTTTTTGAACTAAATATACAAAGTGGAAAGCAAAAAGTAAATTGAATTAAAACAAGATAGTTCGAGATTTAATGCAAAAGGCCTATATCGATTGTTCGGTATAGGCCTTTTGATTTCAGTTTGAGGGATTTATAATATGAAAAAAACAATTATTCCTAGTGAGTCTGCATTACCGGGTGTTTTCACGCTTTTCGATAACAATTTCGACAAGTGCCTGTCTTGTGGACTGAGGTAAGTTCGAAAAAGAAGGCATTTCCGTACCGGAATAGCCACTTGTTATTACTTCCAGAATTCTATCGGGAGTTAGACTGTACTCTCTGAAATCGGGTGGCGGCGGCTTGAATCCGAAACCCAGTTTTGATATCTCGCCATTAATGCCATGACATTGTGAGCATGTATTTTTCCATTCCTCAAGTCCCTGCTCGTGTTCTTTATCTGTGATTTTGAACGTACCTGTCGCCGGCATGGAAAAAATGTGATATTTGTCATTGAGGTATTTCAAGACACTCTCTTGCTGATATTCGTCATAATAAGTAAAACGCGGCATCGCGGTTTCGTCGACACCGGTTTTCAGTATTTTAAGCAAATATGTTTCACTGGCACGAACTGCAGAAAGGTCTTCAGACGGAATTTTCAATTCAGAAGCTTCAGGACCTATACCATTTGCTTCGGAGCCGTGACAGAAGGAACAGCTTTGTGCGTAAATAGTTGGTCCGCTATTATATATAACATTCATTTGTGACTTGAAGTGATTCAGAGCGACACTCTGATAGCTCACAAGTTTTTCATTATACTCGTCGGCACTCTTGGATACTTCCGACATTATCCCGGCAAAAGCTCTGTCCTGTGATCTCTGCCTCGTTAAAAGCATGGAAGCAAGCAGGAATAATAGTAGCGGTATGGCAACAAGATAATTTAAAGTTCTTCCCGCCTGCAAAGTAAGCGCTCCGAGCCAGATCATAATTGCTGCAAGAATGATGCCTGTACACATATACGTTATTGTTAAAATGTCTGGTTTGATCAGCAGAGAAAGGTAGAGCGCAAATCCCACAACAACCTGGAAGAGCAGTCCCCCAACCATCCATTTTATAAGAGCAGGTCTGTGGCTGATATCATACTTAGGTGAAGTAAAGAAATAATGAAAGGCGGCGGCGAATACTATCGAAGCGCCAAGAACATGCAAATAACGGGCGACCCAGTGCACGCTTATTCTCCAGTCGAAGCCAAAACCTGTTTTCAAGATATTTATCCATTTATCAGGATTTTCCGCGGCTACTAAGACCGCAACGAAAAAACCTGGTACGCACAAAAGCAATATCAACGCTACTATACCGAAGAAAAGATGCAAATAGCGATGCGTCTCAATGCGATGACCGAGAGAATCGAGTGAAAGAAAAGCCAGAATTAAAAAGACTATTATAAGCAGCCAGAATGGTGAAAAGAAAGCTATTGCACTGAAAAATGGGATCGAAAAGGCTACCTGGATTAGCAATAAAGGTCCAACTCCAAATACGACAGCCAGACTTTTATGCATTAAGAACATACGGAGCACTTTTTTGTCCCAGCGTAATTCTCCCAGTCTCTTGTGCCACAACGCTTCGAGGAAATATACCATTGCAAGAATTGCGGTACCCAACATAAGCAATACGAAAAGCTGGTGGATTGAGAAGACGCCAAACAGCAAGGGTCTCGCGAATTCTCTTGGAACGGGAAGAGGCAATAGTATATCATGGAGTGAAGTCATTTCTTGTCCGGCTCCATCGGTGGATACCTTGACGGTTCCTCAAGTACATATTGGCCCTCGATAAGGTTTTTCAGGAAGTGTGCCATGATTTTTCGCTCCTCGTTAGTACCTGTAAAAGGCGGCCTCCATGGTACCATCTCTTCAGTGTTCCCGAGTATGACGTATATTCCCGGCTCGGACCTGCCCTTAAAACGATCAATGATACTATTTCTTCCTCCGATTGTGTGACAAGTGCCGCAGTTCATTGCGAATAAATATGCACCTTTCTGTTCCAGGGTCTGTTGTGTAGCCATTTTATCGAACCAGTATGAATTCTTGAGAAGACCTTCTTTACTTAAAAGTTCGTGCTCTGTCAGCAGGATAGTATTCGCATACATGTATCCGGGCATTAAGTATGGACCTCTTATGAATTCCCTGACTCGTTCATATTCAGCAACAAAGAATAAAATGATGATTGTTGCCGGAATAACCAACACTTTCGAAAGATGCACCCATTCTTTCTCCGCTGTTATAAGCATGGAAAAGACTATAATTATATTGACAACGAGCGATATCCAGAATATTTGATTGAATAATCCAAGGAGACCTGTATTTTTCTCGATTACCCATAGAAGCGTAGAGGGCTTGGCATGCGTTCTGAATCCTTCCGGTACCATGTAGTACCACCACCACGCGCAAAAGGGCATGAGAATGAGGGGAACAACAAGGATTCTTGCATAATATTTCATTGCGTCTTTGCGAAAATGTCGCGGGGCCTTGCTGAAGAACAGAAGATAAATAATTGTAAATAGCGCTCCCATGGCAAAAGCAATAACGATTCGCCATGCAAGCTGAGGGAGAAAAGTCGGGTTGAAAAAGGCTGACCAGAAACTCCTGTTGGACGGCCAGCCATCGGGTGTAAGCATAAAACCGAGTATCCCGGTAATCAAAAAGGCGGACATGCATGCAAGGCACATATACGCGAATCCAAGTCTGATGTGATATTTTTTCCGTTCATATTGCCAATAGTCCCATGTAAAATACATTATCAGAATCACAATAACTTCAAGCGCGAAAACGACCCATTCGATTAACCATGGCCAGAAAAACACTCTGAGCATCGAGCCGATAGCGGCAGGGACGACACCGCTCGTCGTAAACCAGATTCCTACACCGGTAATCGCTCCGACACTCGTGATGATAATCACCGCGGGTTTCATCGCTGATCTTGCGAAGCGTTCCCATTCCGGCCTGTTGTAACGATAACCGATATACTCGGCCAGAACTATCATAGCTATAACGCCTATTGCAAGACCATGACTTATAAATACGTGTAGGACTGCGTCTGTGCCTATGAGAAAGCCGTCGCCAAAGACAGAAAACTGATAGTAGGGAAACTGCACTCTATTTATTCCTCACTTTCTCGCTGTTGATTATCCTGTGACTGGGAAGTATTCCCTGAGTTACTTTCCGATGAGGTTTCCTGTTTGCCTGAAATATGCTGATTAATACCGGAAGGAATTGGTTTGGAAGTAACGAAAGTTCTGAAAATCAGCATTACAGAAGTCGCTATTATGGTTATCACGATTATTACAACAATAACAAATGACGCCGAAGTTGTTTGCGATTCCTGGGATTTTTGTCTCAGGTGTCCAAGCTTTTCGGTTTCGATGGCCGAAATATCTTGCGATTGGGTTTGTTTTTCCTCATTTTCAGGTAAAGTCTTCTCTTCAGAGTAGTCACTCCCACTTTCGGGTGTGCCGGAGCCAGTGTCATTATTATCATTTGGTATGTTTTTGTCCAATTTTGTTCCCAGTCCAAGAATTATGAATACAGCAATCCCATAACCGATTAATGTCATTCCAAAGAAAGCAACAGGCGCTACTCCCGGATGTAGCACCTCCGCTCGATTTACTCCATTCAATTTCAGGATGTACGCTTCAATTTCTGCTATCATTTCTTGTGTGAGCTTCAAATTATCTCCATAAGCAGGCATGGCTTTTTCAGGGTGCGGCCCAGGGGGTTTTGCGCCATGCTGTATGTATCTGTCGATATTTTCAGCGAATGTTATGGGATTACTGCTGAATAACTCTTTGCTTATCGGATTAAGAGCAGGGATCTCTCCGCTGGCGGACCCTGGATTGGAAATCCCTCCTTTGCCGTCCTTACCGTGACAGTTGTTGCAGTGTTTGTCGTATAGCTTTTTCCCATGAGGGGGATCGCCAACAAAATAGGCTGCCCTGCCGGTGGGCATCGATTCCATAGAAGTCGCATTCGGTTCTGTAGTCCTCGGCGGCGAAGTTGTCTTGGTTTGCACAGATGTCGTCGGCTCCTTTTCCTGTGTGGACGACTGGGTCGAAGAAGTCTGCTTTGACGGACTTTTCTTTAGGCTTTCAAGATAAGTTGTAAGTGCGTCGACGTCATTGTCACTCAAAGAGCTGAACGAAGGCATAACTGAGCCTGGGTCATGCTTCTTCGGATCCTTTATCTGCACAGTAAGCCACTCCTTAGAGAGTCCTTTTGAGCCCACTGTCGATAAATTAGGTCCTACGCTTCCCCCATTGCCGTTAATGGTATGACAGCCGATACATCCCTCAGAACTGAATAATGATTTCCCGTCATTTATTAATGAAGCATTTTGAGTCTGCGAAGAACCTGAATTTACATTCGGATCGTTTGATTTTGCAGAAACAGAATTCGGGTCATTAGAAGATTGTGACGATGATTGTTCTGATGAGCTTTTTAGGCTCTCAAGATATGTCGTAAGCGAGTTGATATCCTGATCGCTCATAGAGCTGAAGGACGGCATAATTGAGCCTGGATCGTGCTTTTTCGGGTCCTTTATCTGGACAGTAAGCCATTCCATGGAGAGCCCTTGTGAACCTATATTCGAGAGATTAGGTCCAACCTTTCCACCTTTTCCTTCAATTGTGTGGCAAGTAATGCATCCGTGTGAACTAAAAAGCGATTTGCCTTGACTTATCAGAGAAGCGCTCTGAACTGAAGAAGAACTTGAAGGTTTGTTTGGCTCATTCGATGTTTTAGCTGCGCTGGCTTGAGGCGACAGTGAAGATGTGCTGGATGAAGATTCACTCGAAGGTGTACCCCCCAAACTTTGCAGGAAATCGGGTTTTTAACCTGCTGTTCGGAAAGTGATGTAAAAGCCGGCATTTCAGTTGACGGATCATGCGATTTTGGATCACGTATCTGGGTAGTAAGCCACTGGTCGCTCAGACCCTGAGCGCCGATATCTGAAAGATCGGGACCAACATGGCCACCCTGGCCGTGAACCGTATGGCATGCTTCGCAGCCTTGAGTGGAAAACAGTTCCGCACCTGCTTTGACAGAAGCGGAAGCTTGAGCAGAAACAGTAACCTTGGCAACCAGGCTTGCTCCGGGTTTACTATAGTAACCAAGAATTGTGTATACGAAAAACCACGTGACTAAAGCAAAGCAGCCCAGCATCGCGAGAGGGCGATGCAGGGGATTGCGTTTTTTGTTTCTGTCATAGAAGGGCAGAAGGAATAATATCAGGAATAGGACGATCGGAATGCCTGTCGTTCCGACGGGTTCCCATTTTCCTTTGAAAAGTTTAAGGAATTGATAAAGAAAGAGGAACTGCCACTCTGGCTTTGGTGTAATAGTATCGTCGAGTTTATCAGCAGGCCCTGAGACCTGGGCCGGCCAGACTGCTGAGAGACAAACCATCAGGACAAAAAGAATCGATATTATAATAAGGTCTTTGAGAACCTGTTGGGGCCAGAACCAGCCAATCTTCTTGCGCTTTTCCTCTTTCCACGGCCCGGCACTTTGAAACTGCCGAAAAGCAACTACGTGAAAAGCTATCAAAGCGCCAAGAATTCCGGGCAGTATTGCTACATGTGCAACGAAGAAGCGCGAAAGGGTCATCTGATCCATAGCTGCACCGCCTCGCATCAATTGTTTAATGAAAAATCCAACTACAGGAAATGTCCCGGCAATGCTCGTGCCTACCTCTGCAGCCCAGAAACCCAGTTCATCCCAGGGAAGTAATGCTCCCGTGAAAGACAAAGCCAGTACGAGGAAGAGGAGAATAACTCCCACCAGCCAGGTCAGCTGCCTGGGAGACTTGTACGCTCCCCAAATAAATACGCGTAGCAGATGGATGAAAACAATCACAATGAAAGCGTTGCTTCCCCAGTAGTGCAGGCCGTGGATAAGCCAGCCGAAAGGGACCTGGTAGCGCAAATAAGATACACTTTCGTAAGCATAATCAGTTGTAGGTACATAAAAAAACAATTGCCAGATGCCGGTCACTACCTGGATTACAAAAACATATAACGTGGTAGCACCGAAACTGTACCAGAAAGTGTCACCGCCGACAATTTTCTCTTCGAGCGACCACTTTATGAAAGGCTTGAACGGCCAGCGGTAAGTGAACCAATTAATAAATTTCGAAACCATCTGATCTCTCCAAGGAATCTCAACCTATTCTTATCTTCTGAATAATTCCCACCCTGAACCTCTCCCATTTTACGTAAACTTCTCCATTCTCGATTTTCCAGGGCAATGTATCAAGGCCTCGTGGAGCAGGTCCTCCGAGCACTTCTCCTGTAATGGAATAAACGCTACCGTGGCAGGGGCAGATAAATTTTTTTGCGTCCGGATACCAGTTGAATCGGCATCCCAGATGTGGGCAAATGGGCGAGAAGACTGTTATGTTAGTTTCCGAATGTTTTATAATCCATACATCACGCAATTCCTCTCCGTGCAAATAAGCTTCCTCTCTTCTGGATTCGTATTTCGGCAGAGCAGGTTCATTATCTGGAAAAGATTTTATTGCTCCGACTTTTTCGAACGTCGCTTTGGGAATTCGAAAAATTGTCCCGACTATCATCTGGACAAAAGGCCAAGCCAGAAGTATTAACATGGGAGTAGAAAGTATCCATACGGCTTTCTTAAGAAAAGACCTTCGCGCCGGTGAATTACCATCGCAGCAGCCGAAAGGACATGTGTTATTACTGTTTTGTTCCGAATCGCTCATCAGCATTCTCCTTGATCCTCGCATACAGTTTTTATTAAGTGATTTGAGACTTTGATGAAATCAATTCCGCTGCGTTTCTAAGCAAGTATTTATACTTGCTCTCAACCAGCGGATTCAAGTGCTCGACAGCTTCAGC
>JARRRJ010000016.1:10385-23858 GCA_037380865.1 Sedimentisphaerales bacterium | reverse complement strand
TTAAGTTCAAAATTCAGGCTCCATTCTTGTTATACTATTGAAGGATTACTTTAACTTAGAACCGCAATTATCACAGAATTTAGCATCCGGATCGTTGAGTTCGCCGCAGCTTTTACATGCAATCGTTTTGGCAACAGCGGCGCCGCAATTGTCACAGAATTTTGCATCCTCATCCAGCAATTCGTTGCATTTGTGACATCTGATTTTAGTCTGCTGCTCAGCGCCAGAAAAGCCTTGTAAACCTGTACCTATTCCCGCTCCGAGGCCTTCTCCTATCGATTTAGAAGCTGTTCTTAACGAGTCTTTGGTACCATCTACAAGATAATTGAAAGTATCCTTGCCGACAGGCGCAATCTCCTGAGCCTGATAACGCGCGATTTTCCCGATAAAACCGAAGGTGGTTATCGATAAACCGAAAAACACAAGCGGCATGCCCAGGAATAAAAACAAAATCCCTATGAAACCGGGCATTCCGCCTGTTACCAGGGGTATGACAAATATCAGAATTCCCGTCAGGGAAAGAAGTGCACCTGTCGCAAGCAGGACAGGTCCGACTATGCGAAGAACGCTTCTTGGTTTGCTATGTCCCGGATCAATTTTTTCTTCTTCCATAATATTCCTCTCCGACTATATATTAAATATTGAAATTTCTTCCTGTAACTTTACTTATTTCTTCAACAGGAACTGTGGAAAAATCGAGCTGAGGATATTTTTCCGAACGAAGTTTGTCAATCATGCTCTTAATCGCAGTGAACTCCCTGGAGAGCAAATCGTAATCCTGCTCATCGATAATTTTTTTCATCGTGTTTTTCTCAATCATGCTGAACGAGCCGCCCAGTGCAAGAACTCCGGCATTAATATAGTCGGGCATATTGGTCGCATTTGTTCCCCCTGTCGGAATGAGGCTGATAATCTTATGAATCGCAGGGTCGATTGCTTTTATATATGCAGGTCCTCCAAGCTCTTTGGCAGGGAATACCTTGCAGAAATTCGCTCCCATCGAATATTGCTGAACAATTTCAGTAACAGTGCAGTTGCCGGGAATCATGGGTAATTTGCCAGCGTATTTTTGGTAGGTTTCCCAGCGAAAATTCGCTGCTGAAACAAGATAACTCGCTCCAGCTTGAACAACATCATCGACCGAAGGCAAGGAATCATCAGGATGCACCTTGTTATAAATCTCAAGCATATCAGGATTATCAATCAGACTTGCGGCTCCAGCCGCGAAATCTGGTAATTCCTTGCGAACGAGCGACAACTTCTCGAGCGGCTTACTAATTCTGCATGTCACTTCCATATTGTTGACGCCTGCTTTTATCAGCGCCTGCGCGGTCTTGACAATATCGAGCTTGTCCTGGTTAAAAACAAGTATAAGGCCGTCTCTTAACAGCGTTGTTATCGTACCGTTTATATTCATTTTTCAGCTCCGGACAATTAAAGTCTTCTAAAATGAAATCCTCCATCGACATTAATAACCTGGCCGGTTGAGAAATCGAGCCTGCCTTCAGCGATGGCTCCCACAACTTTCCCAATATCTTCGGGCCGGCCCCATCTTTTAATTGGTGTTAATCCTTCTGCTATCAGTTTATCATATTTATCCTTTACCACGCTGGTCATATCCGTTTGAATAATACCGGGTCTGATTTCGAATACTCCTATATCATATTCAGCCAGTTTGTCTGCATAAAGCATTGTCATCATACTGACACCGGCCTTGCTCACACAGTACTCACCTCTCGAAGGCGAGCTGGTGTAGGCGGACATGGAGCTTGTATTTACAATCCGAAAAGCCTGATCAGGATTTGCCTTCTTCTGCTCGATCATCCAGTTTGCGACCAGTTGTGTCAGAAAATAAGGACCTTTTAAGTTTATTGATATTACTCTGTCAAAACTTTCTTCAGTTGCTTCGAGTATATCACGTCTTTTCGAGGGCGCTACACCTGCATTGTTTACCAGCATATTGCATCTGCCAAATCTGCTTTTAGTTAATTCAACCAGCCTTTTGCGATCCTCAGCATTGCTGACGTCACCACGTAAAATTTCGCACTCTGCGCCAAGTTCCCGGGCTTCTGTCTGCGTTTGCCTGGCACGCGATTCATCCGGTTCTCCCCCGGCTGTAAAATCAAAGAAGTTAATTACCACATTATAGCCTAATGATGCCAATTCCAGCGCAATAGCTTTTCCGATACCCCTGCTCGCGCCGGTCACAATAGCAACAGGTTTATTCGACATAGAGAATGCTCCTTGTATTATCTATTCAGATATTCGTTGATTTCTATCGCGGCCTTCATTCCATCAGCTACTCCCCTGACAAGGTCACCACCTGCAAAAACTCCTTCTCGGGTTGTCGAGAACGTTCCATTCAATGTCTTAATCAAGCCGTTCTGCAATTCCACTCCAGGGAGGATTTTGTTTATATGCTTCGCCTGCTTCTGGCCTATCGCTTCCACAGCTACATCCATTTCGAGATCATATGCGCTCGATTCAATTGAGACAGGCTTGCGCCGTCCTGATGAATCAGGCTCGCTGAGCCTCGTCGGGCAGACTGTGACGGATCTCAGCTTTCCGTCCGAGGCGTTGAACTTAAGCGGCTGGGTCAATACGAGAAAATGCACGCCTTCTTTTATCGCCCTTTCCCTTTCAGCTTCCCAGGCAGGCATTTCACCAAACGAGCGGCGATACAGTATATAAACGTCTTTGGCGCCGAGCTGTTTTGCTGTCACTGCCGCGTCCATTGCGGTATTGCCTCCCCCTATTACAGCGACACTCTTGCCTTCGACATCAGGTTTATCATTCTCTTTCGATGCAGACAGAAAATCCATCGCATTCCACAAGCCATCGATTTTTTCATCTTTATCACTTAAGCCGAAAGCTTCGGGCAAGCCCATTCCAATAAAGACTGCGTCGAATTCTTCTTTTGTAATATCATCGAGAGTGAATTGCGCATTCAACTCAATTCCCAGTTTGCGAATCAGTCTGTCTTGAGGCACATCGGAAAAAATCGCCTTGATTTCGTTTTCGAGTGAACTGCTTTGCCTGTCAGACGGAATGACTGAATCAATCGTTCCACCTAACTCTTTATTTTTATCAAAAATTGTCACTGTGTGACCTGCTTCGAGAAGTTTTGCGGCACATGACAAACCTGCCGGACCTGCGCCGATTACAGCTACTTTTTTCCATGTAGATTCCTGAGGTATTTTCAGTTTCGACCAGCCGTTCTTATTTGCCTGCTCTGCAAGGTACCTTTGTATGTCAGCAATGGGCAGAGGTCCGTCTCCAATGAAAGCCTGAAGACAATTGCCCTGACACTGCTGCTCGACGGGACATAGCCAGGCGCAAACTTCAGGAAAAATGTTGGATTGCCTGATAACTTCGTAAGCCTCCCTGTCTTTGTTCTCAAGGAAGAGGCTGATAAACTGTGGTATTTTAATACTTGCTGGGCATGCAAGCTGGCACGTCGGCTCCTGACACACGCGGCAATTTGACGCGAGACGCACAAGATTCTCCCTGTTGCTCATCCGCTCGCGCTCGAAGATTGGGCCATAGACTTTATTGTCTCTCACGACACAGCCTGCCATTCCGCCATCACGCATTATCTGTGTGCAAGCACTACAGCCTACGCAGACTTTATTCAGATCCATTTTGCCTTTTTGCAGGATATCCTTTGCGAAATCAGGATATGCAAATGCCATTCTGCCAGCGCCAGCTAATGTAACAAGGCCATTCGATATATTAGCCGCGGCTGCGTTCGGAAATAATGTCCTGAGCCAACTATAGCCTGTTCCGACCAGTGACATTTTTGGAAATTGCTTTTGAACCTGGCCTGTTAGATCGAACAGCCTGCTTACACCTACCAAAGGATGCTCAGGCTCTTTGTATCCGCCTACAACTGCTTCGTTGAAAGGTCTTCCCAAATGAGGATTATAGTAGGGATTAGCAAGTGTAATGTTGAGCAGATTTACATCGCGAGCCTGTAGAAGCGCTATCAGTTTTTTCGGCTCCTCCAAATCGGCCTTTGTGTAATCCTCTTTATCTACCGCCCAGCCGAACGGATATGGTATGCCGTCATAAATCCCCAGACGCGCTGTTATCACTGCATCCTCCCCAAGCTCGATGCGAATCCTGTCTACTGTTTCGAGGAGAAATCTAGCTCGATTTTCGAATGGGCCGCCATACTTGCCTTTCCTGATATGACTTGCAAGCAACTCGTTAATCAAATAGCCGTGACACGATTTTATATCAAACGCATCGAAGCCGACTTCGAATGCCAGACGCGCAGCTTTAACATAAGCATCCTGTAATTTGTCAAGATAATCGTCTGAAACAATCGGCCAGTCATCAGGGATTTTACTCTCCCTGTTCGGGTCAGGTACCTGTTGTGGCGTAAGTGCATCGCGATACGGGTCTCTCTGCGGAATTATGGGGTGAGCAACTCCCTCGGGCTTGCTGTATCGTCCTGAATGAGTAAGCTGCATTACGAGTACGGGATTATGATTCGGTCCCATACTTTCCGCCGCTGACCGCCTTATCATGGAGACCATCGAGGCAAAGTCGCCCTTGTTATTTTCGTTTATCCACAACTGTCTCGGATTCGCTCTGCCTTCCGGTACAACCGCAGTTGCTTCAGCCCAGATTAATCCTGCGCCTCCCCTTGCGAATCTCTCGTAACGTCTGAACGTAAGTTTGCCCGGGCGTCCCAGTGAATCGCCGTCACAGCCTTCCATGGGATGTATTGCGAGTGAATTCGGAATGAGTAGCTTACCTGCCTGAACAGGTTTTGCGAGTATGGAAATATCTTCCTGTGCTTTGACAGAAAGATTGAGCTTTTCGTTCAACCTTTCCAAATCCTCTATGCTACGTAACTGAAATTCCCACATGTCACTTCTTCTCAAGTTTCTCTTTAAGAAACCTGGCGGTATAGCTGTTTGTGTTCTTAATAATTTCTTCTGGTGAGCCTGTCGCGACAATTTGGCCTCCTGCTTCGCCGCCTTCGGGCCCAAGGTCTATAATATAATCAGCCATCTTTATTACGTCAAGATTATGCTCGATAACAACTACTGTATTTCCATAATCCGTGAGTCTCTGTAACACGTTCAGAAGGTTTTGAATATCGGCGAAATGTAATCCCGTTGTCGGCTCGTCGAGCAAATACAGAGTGTGACCAGTCTGGCTTTTCCCAAGCTCAGCGGAAAGTTTGACGCGCTGCGCTTCCCCCCCTGAGAGAGTCGTCGAAGACTGGCCTAACTGCATATATCCAAGCCCGACATCCAGCAGAGTTTTTAATATTCGAACGATTACAGGAAAATTCGCAAAGAAAGTGTAAGCTTCTTCTATTCGCATATCAAGCACATCGGAAATGTTCTTGCCTTTATACGTGATTGTCAGCGTTTCCGGGTTGTACCTTTTTCCTTTGCAGTTTTGACAGGTTACGTAGACATCAGGTAGAAAATGCATCTCGATTTTCTTCGTGCCCTGACCCTGACAATATTCACAGCGGCCGCCTTTGACGTTGAAGCTGAAACGACCGGGCTTGTAGCCGCGAATTTTTGCTTCGCGCGTCATACTGAATAATTTCCGTATCACATCGAAAAGTCCCGTATATGTCGCAGGATTGCTTCGCGGCGTTTTGCCTATGGGTGATTGATCTATTTCAATTACTTTATCGATTTGTGAGACACCGAGAATGGATTTATATTCCCCGGGTTTTTCGCGAGAGCTGTAAAGTCTGCGTTTCATCGCTTTGAGGAGGATTTCGTTTACAAGGGAGCTTTTTCCCGAGCCTGAAACACCTGTAACACAGGTGAAAACTCCGAGCGGGAATTTTACGTCGATTTTTTTAAGGTTATTTTGAGCCGCACCCTTTATTTCGATACACTTCGAAAAACTGTATTTTCTTCGCCGCACCGGTTAAGCAATGCTTTTCTTGCCGCTGAGATACTGTCCAGTCGGTGATCTCGGGCAGGCGCAAATGTCTTTGATTGTTCCCTGTGCAACCAACTCTCCTCCCTGCGCTCCTGCGGCCGGGCCAATATCGATAATATGGTCGGCGTCCCTGATAATGTCCTCGTCGTGTTCTACTACGATAACTGTGTTGCCCAGTCTTGTAAGCCGGCGTAAAATTCCGGCGAGTCTTTCGTTGTCGCGTTTATGCAGGCCGATTGTCGGCTCGTCGAGGACGTAACAAACTCCGACGAGGCCGCTGCCCACCTGCGTCGCAAGGCGGATTCGCTGCGCTTCACCGCCTGCAAGCGTGCTGCTTTTCCTGTCCAAAGTAAGGTATCCAAGACCTACATCAGTCATGAATTTCAGTCTGGCCCTTATCTCTTTTAATATCGCGGCCGCGATGACAGTTCTTTCCTTGTCCAATTTCAGCTTTGCGAAAAAAACCTGGGCCTTTTCTACACTCAGTGCAGAAAGCTGATTGATACTCTTAGATCCTACGAGAACTGCAACTGCTTCGGGACGAAGACGCGCGCCTTTGCATGCGTGACAAGGCTGTTCGGAAAGATAAGCATGAAGCCTGGTTTTAACGTACTCGCTCGTCGTGTTATTCCATCGCTTTGTCAGATTAGGTATGATTCCCTCGAACCAGACGCCATATTTCTTCTCATCTGCGTCGGTTGTGCCATAGAACAGTATTCTTTGAAATCGCTCGGGTATTTCGCTGAACGGCACGGATTTGTTTATACCGATATTTCTGCAGAAGCGTTTGATGAGCCTGTTATAAAAGATATTCATTCTTTTGCCGCCCTTGCGCCACGCATCGATCGCGCCGTTCTCCAGGGAGACACTTTTATCCGGTACAATAAGATCCGGATCAAATTCAAGGATTGTGCCAAGTCCGTCGCAGCTCTGACTTTTTATCAGCTGTGGGCGATTGTGAGAGTACCAGAATAATTCCATCAGCCAGTTTCAGCGCAGTTTCCACTGAATCAGCCAACCTGATACGAATCGAGTCTTTTATAATAAGCCTGTCGACAACAGCCGCGATATCATGCTTCTTGTTTTTGTTAAGCGGCGCCACATTTCGTATATCGTAAATTTCTCCGTCAATGCGGACGCGAACGAATCCTTCCCTCTGTATAGCCGCGATGATGTCCTTGTGCTCGCCTTTTTTTCCCGATACTATCGGGGCACAAATCTGAATTTTCGTATCCTGCGGCCATGAAAGAATCGAATCCACGATTTGAGTCGGATGCTGACTCTGTATTTCTTTACCGCAAATCCAGCAGTGAGGCTGGCCGGCACGCGCATACAAGAGCCTGAAATAATCATAAATCTCTGTTGTCGTAGCTACGGTCGAACGGGGATTCGAGCTTGCGCTTCGCTGTTCAATTGCAATAGTCGGTGGAAGTCCCGTGATTTCGGAAACAGCGGGTTTCTGCATCTGTTCGAGAAACTGTCTGGCATAGGTACTAAGCGATTCGACGTATTTTCTGCGTCCTTCGGCATAAATAGTATCGAACGCGAGCGAACTCTTGCCTGAGCCGCTTATGCCGGTAATTACGACCATTTTGTCGCGTGGTATCTTAACATCGATGTTTTTGAGGTTGTGCTCAGCCGCACCGGTTATTTTTATTACTTTTTCTATAGCTTTAGCCATCCTGCACTAATATTGGAATAAATTATTGTAAAATTCTAAGTAAAACCAAACAGATAATTGTAACATACTGAAGGAAAAAGGTAAAATACGTTTTCTAATAAATTATGTTTAGCTGAGAAAATGAAGATAAAGAGCCTACACAACTGGAACCTGGCATATTCGGAGGCGATTGCTCTGCAGAAGAAGCTTGCGTGTCGCGTCAAGTCCCAAAGAATCCGAGTGAAGCCGAAAACCATAGCCGGGCTTGACTGCGCTTTCAGCAAAGACGGCAAGAGAATAATCGCTGCTGTCCTCGTGTTGCGCTATGATGATTTTGAAGTGATCGAGACTGTCCATGCTACTCGAAAAGTCACTTTTCCGTATATTCCCGGGCTTCTTTCGTTTCGCGAGGCGCCGGTCTGCATCGCGGCTGCCAGGAAGCTCAAAAATCCGCCGGACTTGTTTATGATTGACGGTCAGGGTATTGCGCATCCACGCAGATTGGGCCTGGCCGCGCACCTGGGACTTTTTTTCGACAGGCCGACGATAGGCTGTGCCAAGAGCAGGCTGACTGGCCAGTTCGATGAGCTTTCTTTGGAAAAAGGCGCTTCCTCTTTATTAAAGGACGACGATGAAATTATCGGCGCCGTCGTCAGAACACGCACAAATGTGAAGCCTGTTTTTGTTTCAGTCGGGAACAAATGCCAGCTTGAGGAGGCAGTAGAAATTACTCTTGCGTGCGCAATTAAATACCGCCTCCCAGAACCCACAAGACTGGCTCACCAGCTTGTTAGCAGGTTAAAGATAAAGATTTAAACGAAAGAGAAACTACCTGTTGTTATTCTGTGATTACTGAAGCTGAATTTATGACCACAGGAACTACGGGGACATTCTGCATGCCGCTTCGCACAGTTGTACTTACCGCCGCGATTTTATCAGCGACCTCCATACCTTCTACGACTTTTCCAAACACAGTGAATCCGCCGTTTTGACGATCGAGATTCGAACTATTGTCTGCTACGCTAATGAAAAACTGGCACGTAGCCGAATCCGGGTCTCCGCCCAATTTTGCCATTGCGACTGTGCCGCGTGTATTGCTTATCTTGAATTCATTCTTAATGGGACCGCGCGCCTGTCTTCGCTGCATTTGAGCATCGAATCCGCCTGTTTGTATCATAAAACCGGGTATGACCCTGTGAAATATTATTCCATTATAGAAACCATCCTCGACGTATTCGAGGAAGTTCTTCACGGTACCAGGTGCCGCATCGCTCTGCATTTCGATAACAATGTCCCCCATCGTTGTTTCAAGCTTCACTTTTTTGTTTTGAACGCTCACGATTTCCCTTTCATTTTCAGTATTTTCATTCATTTGCTGAACCTGCTGTGTTTGCTGCTGTTCCGCAGGATTTTGCGGCGTTTTCTTAACACACCCGGAAAGAACCATGCCAATAGTCAGTAAACCACATAAATTCATTTTGCTAATCATAATATACACCTTTAAAAACCTAAAAAACTATACTCCAATTTTTTCGTCCCATTTATTCTCTTCGACAGAAGCTATTATTTTTTCTGCACATTGCAGTGCGGCAAGACCTTCCTCGGCGCTCACTTCAGGCATGAACTGCCTGTCTGCTACCGCTCTTAAAAAAGCCTCCTGCTGCAAACGCACAGGCTCTTTATCGTCTATTTCAAGCTCCTCGATATGGAGCAGCTCGGGCCAGTTCATAGTGCTCAAATCGAAATCACCCGAAGCCTTCTTTTCATTTATCAGTTTGACTATATTAATGTTCGGGTCAGCTTTGATAATAATACCGCTTTTTTTGAGATAGTCCATGCTGAGATACGCCTGCCTGCTGAAAACTCTCACCTTTCTCTCGGTCTTGAGAGCCAGCCTGGAAGCTGTGATATTTGCGATGCAGCCATTTTCAAAAACGATTCGAGCGTTGCAAATGTCCTCCTTTTCCTCGATAACACTAACACCGACTGCGTCAACTTTTTTTATGTTACTTGCGGCCAGCGACAGAATGATGTCGATGTCGTGGATCATCACATCTAATACGACGCCGACATCAGTGGACCGAAACGGATACGGGCTGATACGATTCGACTCGATGAACCTGGGTTCTATGTCGAGCCTTTTAATTGCCTGGACGACTGGATTGCATCGCTCGGAATGTCCGACTGCGACAACTGCATCTTTTTCTTTTGCAAGCTGTACTATCTCCATGCCCTGTTCGACATTTGCAGCAAGAGGTTTTTCAATCAGGACAGCTACGTTATTCTGGATAAAAGCCTTTGCCAGATCAAGGTGAGAAATCGTAGGAGCAGCTATTGTTACTGCGTCAATTTTGTCAATTATATCTGCAACATTATCAAAAGGATTACAATTATATTTTTGAGCGAGCGCTTTCGCCTTTGCGATATCAGTATCCATTATAGCGACAAGTTCGCTTTGCTCGAGCTGGTCGTAGACTTTAGCATGGATCGCGCCCATCTTTCCTGCGCCGATGACTGCGGTTCGTAGTTTTTCATTTTGCATTCTATCACCTTTTCTTTGACTTTAAGCTAATGGCCATTAGGAACTTTTATTCTCGGGCCCGAAATCCATGGCACGATATTAGTGTTTTCTGCTTAGCTCACGATATCTTCCGAACCTGTGCTGGCTGCTCCTGGTTATTGCGTCAATCATCGCCTTCACGTTTTCATCGAGTCCGTCTTCATTTGCGAGCGCTTTGGCATTTTCCAGCAGGACGTTGCCTTCTCTGTACAATCTCCTGAACGCGTGACAGATTTTTTCTTTATCTTCTTTGCATAGTCCTGCGCGGGTCAGGCCGCGAACATTTACACCGCGGACTTTTTGGGGATAATGGCCGCTAACAATAACGAATGGCGTAATATCCTTGTTGATTCCGGCCAATCCGGCAACATAGCACCATTTTCCTATGGTGACAAACTGATGAGAAGCTGCCAGGCCGCTCATCCATGCGCCTGTTTGAATCCAGCAGTGACCTCCTATTTGTACATAATTGCTTAAAACAGTCTTGTCTTCAACTATGCAGTCATGCCCGATATGGACTCCGACCATAAAGAAATTGATGACAAGGCCGCCTGTTACGGTATTCTGGTCCAGGTGCAAAAGCTGAGGCCGACTGCCAATCACACAGTTCGCATAAAAGTGATTCCTTTCGCCGACTGTGACGTCCCTGTCAATCACGACATTCGCTTCGAGAATTGTCCCTGCTCCTATACTAACGCCTTTTTCAATCAAACAGTTGGGACCGATCGAAATTCCGTCTGATAATTGCGCCTCCTTATGAATAACCGCACTTGGATGTATCTGATTCATTTTCCTTACTCACCAAAGATCCTAAATTTTTTCGTCGTCGACAAGCATAAACCTGATTTGCGCCTCGGCAACCAGAGTGTCTCCAACCATAGCTGTACAACGACATTGTGCCATCCTTTTTTTCAATCTGACTGTCTCAGCCATCAGAATCAACTGATCGCCCGGGACAACAGACTTACGTAATTTTACTTTATCCATACTTAAGAGCACAGCGAGTTTACCGGTGTGCTCAAGTCTCTGGGCAAATAATAAGCCTGATACCTGGGCCATGGCTTCGACGATTAATACACCGGGCATTATTGGAGTTCCGGGATAATGGCCCTGGAAAAACTGTTCGTTAAATGTTACATTTTTGATTCCCTTTATTCTTGTGTCACCTTCCACTTCTATAACCTTATCTGGCGGATATCCAAAAGCGCATCGGTCCCAAATTTCTGCATTCTCTCCTGCTGCTGGGCCGCTTCATAGAGTTTTCTCGCAAGCTGCTGGTTCAGCACGTGACCGCTTTTGTACGCTACGATTCTTCCCTTTACAGGCCTTCCTACGAGTTCGAGGTCTCCGATTAAATCGACAATTTTGTGCCTGACACACTCGTTGGGAAACCTGTAAGAGTTCTTGATGGGACCGTCAGAATTAATAACCAGCAGGTCGCGTGGTCCTATGTGTGTTCCCATGCCTCTGGCCTGGAACTGTTTCGCTTCCGATTCGAGAAGAAATGTTCTTGCAGGCGCAAGATTCTTTTCAAAGGAATCCGGTGTTAAGCGGCAACTGAAAATCTGCCTTCCGATGCCGGTGTGTCCGCCGTAGTCAAGATCGTATGTAATGTTAAGGTTGTCGTCGGCATAGGGAAGAGCGTAAATACTCGCGTCGCCAGAGGTGACAGTGACAGGTTTATTTATCACAAATTCCCTGCGGCTGAGGCTCTGCTCGACAACGCCGGCTCTCTTGAGGACTTTTAGATATTCCGCGCTGCTGCAATCAGGCGCCGGAAGTTCCGGGCCTTCGACTTCGATGACCAGATTGTCGATTTCAAGTGCGTTGACTACGGCCAGGCAATGTTCCACAGTTTCTATACTTACAGTACCGTTTTTAATTGTCGTACGCCTGCTGCGTTCGGCAAGATTGGAAGCTACGGCGCTCATTCGGACAGGTTCGGGGACGTCTGTTCTAACGAAGGTTACTCCACTATCCACAGGCGCCGGTCGGAAGACAACCTTCGCTTCCTTGCCGCCGAACAAGCCTCGACCTCGGATTTTGCATTCATTTTTTATCGTCTTTTGAAGCTTCAAGTTCTTCTATCCTCTTAGTCAGTCGTTTCATCTGCTCTGCCATATTGGGCAAGCGCCTCATATGAACCATTATCCTCATGGCTTCATTCCACTCATAGGCCGGTGTCCATGCCAGTTTCAATCCCGGCGGGACACTCTTAACTACTCCTGCCTGAGCTCCAACCATCACTCCATTTCCTATTTCAATATTATCTACGATTCCCACTTGTCCCCCAAGAATGACACCGTCACCAATATTCGTACTTCCTGAAATTCCAACCTGGCCTGCTATAAGGCAGCACTTTCCAATAACAACATTATGCCCGATTTGAACAAGATTGTCTATTTTTGTTCCTGCGCCTATTATGGTATTATCAAACTTGGCCCTGTCGATACAGCAATTTGCTCCGATTTCCACGAAATCCTCGATTATCACGCCGCCGTTATGTGGAATATGACGAGGAGCGCCGTCAATTAAGGCATATCCAAAACCATCCGAGCCGATCGTGCTGTTTGCCTGAATAATTACATTGTTACCCAGAATGCAATTATGGTAAATTGCAACGTTGCTATCGATCCGGCAGTTTTGCCCAATCTTTGTATTTTGGCCTATTTTACATCCGCTTCGGATTATAGTTCCGGAACTTATGACGACCCCATGATCAATCACAACGCGTTCGCCTATAGATGCTTCCTTGTCAACTTTGGCGTCTTTAGCTATTATGGCTGACGGATGGATGCCCGGGACGGGAATTTTGAGCGGTGGTGCAAATATTTTCAGCGTCTCAATTAAAGCCTTGTTAACATTCCCGACAATCAGCTGCGGAATTGTCAGGTTGTCTATGTGTTCTGAGACAATGACCGCATCTGCTCGAGATTCCGCGATGGCGGCCCTGTGTTTACTGTCTGCTATAAAAGTAACATTGTTTTGTTTTGCAGTTTTTATCGGCGCCACCGAGTTGATTCTGCGGCTGAACATTTTAGCATCGCCGGCTAATTCGGCGTCTATGCGTTTGGCCAACTCTTCGACAGTCATCTCCATTGTGAATTGAAACGCTCCAAAGACATACTTTATATCAATTGCCAGACTTTGTTTGCTTATTCAGTGTTGTAATCACTTCATCGGTAAGGTCGATACAGCCGCCGCTGTAGAGAACTTTGTGCGACCTGACAACATTCGCAAACTCATCCGCTCTTTGAGGAGTAAGATCGGTCTCTTCAACCGCGAGCACCAGGTATAAATCTTTTTCTTTTCCGAGCGTGTTGACCACGTC
>JARRRJ010000016.1:0-10363 GCA_037380865.1 Sedimentisphaerales bacterium | reverse complement strand
CCGACTTATTGAAATCCTGTATATAGCTCAGCTGTGCCTTTTTTTGTGCCAATTCCCGATTTCGGTCGAAGAAGTCCTGTGAGCCGACTCTTAAGGCGCCGGAATCAAGTTCTGTCTCGAGTGCCTGGATAGACGCCGTGAGCTGGTCTTCCTGTTTCGTCATTTCTTTCATTTCGGCGTTTAACTTTTCGGAAAAAGTCTTTATGGCATCACAGTCCTCATAGACACGCTGGATATCAACTGTAGCAATCTTTGAAAGCGGCGAGCCGGACTGGGCAGAAGTATAACCAAGGCTTAAGAACGAAATCCCGCAAATCGCTATACACGTAAAGATAATCATTTTAGTTTTCATAAGAATTCCTTTCAAGAATACAAATTAGTCAACTTAGAACATTCCTCCCATGAAGAAACTGAAAGACTGCGTATCATCTTCGTCGTCTTTCTGCAACGGATCAGAGAACGTAAACCTTATAGGTATAGGCCCTAAGACCTGCGGCACGATAACCTGTATGCCTGTTCCGATTGAGATACGATACGGACCTGTATCGACGGTGCCGCTGTCAACGAAAAATAATGCAGAAATATTATCGCCAACCAGCGGAACTGTCAATTCCGAATTGGCCAGGAAGATACTATCGCTTCCAATGGGATCTACGCGCCGCGGATTCAGTACGTTGGTCTGCAGTCCCCTAGTACTTACTCCCCGGTACTCGAAGCCTCTGATTCCATACATACCTATGCCTCCGGCGTAGAAGTTTTCAAAAAACGGAGCATTTGAAAAAGTTGTTCCAGCCAGGATTTTGGTTGACAGTATGGTCTTCCTTTCGCGGAAATCCTGGTACAAGGTTTTGTAGAAGACTCCTGATCCTTCCAGAATCCCAAAATCCTCGTCGCCTGTAACCTGTTCGTAATCAACATCAACAACATATCCCCTGGTTGGAATATATATGTCGTCAGTTGTATCTCTTCCGAAACCCACTTTAACGCCCATCAGGAGATTGTCACCATGATAATCTTTAATCACCTGCGGTGCGTAGTAATCAATGCCGCCTATATTGACGTTTTCAATACGGAAGCCCAGATTGGTGCGCCAGCGGTTCATGTATCGCTTTCGGAGACTGACCTGGGCTTTAGTTCTTCTTTCGTCGTGACTTCGATACCATCTCTCCCAGCTTGAACCAGTTATGTTCAGCGAGGTAGGCCTATCCAACAGGTAAGGCTCAGTGAAAGAAACCAGATAACTACTCACCTCCACGCCGGGACGAAGTTCGATAGCCAATTGCTGGCCTGCGCCCTTGAAAGCCTGCATTGTAAGAAACTCGCCCAGGCTCTCCGGCCAATCCAAAAAGTCAAAGTTTCTCTGCGTCCAGATTAGCTGACCGTAAAAACCATTATCACTGCCGTAAGCTACTCCCGGATTCCACATCCCTGTAAGTCCTTCCTGGACATTCACTACAGCATCGAGCCTGTCGTCGGGATTCTGTTCGGGTGTTACAGGTGTAATAGTGACTTCTTCCGACAGGGTCGTACTCCGAACCCGGTTTTCCAGCTCACCCTGTCCCTCCGGCGGAGCCATTTTTGCGTTGTAAAGTTTGCCGGGTGTGAAGCCGTATTCGTCAAGCACTCTTCGTATGACTTTATCCTGGGTCTGGGCGTTTCCTGTAATTTCAATTTTACCGATTCTGAACTGCCTGCCTTCGGTGACGCGGAATACCAAATCAACTACGTCGTCACCTGATTCCGTGAAAATATGCTGCTGATTAACCCGGACATCTACGAAACCATTTTCACGATATAAGTTGAGAATTCTTCTGGCCTGGTCCTGTGCCTTCAGGGGATAAAAAATGTCACCGGGTTTCAACTGAAATTTGGCAAGCAGAGTCTCGCTGTCAAAATATGTATTTCCTGTTACATCAATCTTTCCAATCTTATATCGCGGTCCTTCGTCTATCAGGAAAGTAATATTGCTTCGTCCAAGTGCTTCAATATCATAGTTTAGAAAACCTCTCTCGTAATAGGCCTGCTCGAGCCTTTTGACATCCGCTTCTATTTTTTCCTTGGTATAATAGCTGGGCAGAATTAGCCATCTTCTTGTTTTGGTTTTTATCACACTCTTAAGGTCACTTGTTTTGATGGCCTTATTGCCTCTGAATTTAATGGATTTGATCTTAAATTGCGTTCCTTCGTCGATGATGTAAGTAATCTTGCCCTGTGCAAGCTCTGAAGTATCCAGACTCACGCTTACCTGGGCAAAACCTTTCTTGCGATAAAACTCGGAGATTTCATATTTTCCGGAATCGATTAGAATAGAATCGAACCTGTCGCCAACTTTGAAATCCAGCTGTTTTGTCAAATCTTTGTGACTGAAACTCCTGTTCCCGACGAAATTAATAGATATAATAATATTTGCACTGCCGGAAGGTCCCCCAGTCTGTAAATTCCTCAGCCTGACTTCCTGGCTGGATTTACAGCCCGACAAAGCCGCAGACACTGTTAGGAAAAGCAAGATTAAAATTGGTTTTATAAACTTGTATTTCATATACTGCTCTGCCGCGGCTGAGAGCCCAATTTATCGTGATTTGACGTAATTAGAATGGCACACCTCCGGCTGGTTCTTCGATGCGAGAAGCATTTTCACAACGCGTAATCTTTTCCATGAATATCAGTTTTACAGTTCCAGTGGGACCATTTCTCTGTTTAGCTATTATCAGTTCAGCTGTGTTGTCCGGTTCGAAATCCTTATCTTCCTGGCGTTTGTAATAATCCTCACGATGCAAAAGCATAACGACATCAGCATCCTGCTCGATACTCCCGCTCTCGCGCAAATCGCTCATTCTGGGTCTGTGCTGCGTGGATTCTCTACCCTCAGGACCACGATTCAACTGGCTCAAAACGATAACAGGAAGATTCAACTCCCTTGCTAGCGCTTTCATGTATCTCGATATAGTTGTAATTTCCTGCTGTCGCGACTCGACGCGCCCGGAGCCGAGATGCATCAGCTGCAAATAATCCACAAGAATACATTTGACATCGTACATTCCTTTGAGTCTTCTGGCTTTTGCACGAATTTCGAGAGGAGTCAACGTCGATGTGTCATCGATATAAATAGGCGCCTCCGCGAGAACGTCACAGGCATCTGCTAATTTTCGGAAACCCTCGTCGCCGAGCAGGCCTCTCCTGACATGCTGAGAGTCAATTCCGCTAACGCTGCATAAAAATCTCTCAGCAAGCTGCTGCCTTCCCATTTCCAGCGAAAATATTGCGACGGGAATTTTGTCTTTCAAGGCAACATGTTCTGCAATATTAAGTGCGAGACTCGTTTTTCCCATACTTGGTCTGCCTGCGACGATTATCATTTCCCCGTTCTGCAGGCCGCACGTTAAATCATCAAGCTCATAAAAACCCGTGCTTAGTCCGGTAACGTGAATGCCCTGCCGTTTTTCAATAAGCTCGAAAGATCGCACGACAAGATCTTTAAGCGCAGCTGTGCCGTTTCTTTCAATATTTTTGTCGGTGACCGCAAAGATTTCTCTCTCTGCTTCGTCGAGAACCTCGCGAACTTCGCCCGTCTGGTCGTACGCCATTTCGAGAACTCTGCTCGATACGCCAATAAGCTCGCGAAGCAGCATTTTGTCTTTTAAAATTCCGGTATAATACTCGACATTTGCCGAGGAAGGAACAGAATCAAGAATTTTCCCAATGTACTCCACGCCTCCGATTTCGTCGAGCAGGTTGCGTTTCATAAGCTCATCGCGAAGAAGGACCGCGTCGATTCCAGTGCCTTTGTTCCTTTCGAAAAGGCAGACTAGCGCATCGAAGATTTCCTGATTCTCATAGCGATAGAAAGCGCCGCGTTCAATATTCTCGATGACATATCCTATACACTGGGGATCGATAATCATCGAGCCTAAGACAGCAGCTTCAGCGGCGAGGGACTCCGGCATGGCGCGTATCAGAGCCATGTTCCCCTTGTAATCAGGATTTTCTCTGTTCGTACCTGAGTTTTTAACCTTCCTGCCTATTTTCTTTTCTGCCATAATAAGTAATAGTATTCGTGAAATTTTCTGTTAGACCGCGTTATTGTACCCGTCATCACTTCGGCAGTCAAACGCTTAGTTTGTTTTTAATAATCGAACTTCGACAAACTAAATCAGGAAACAATTATGCCACTTATTTTAGAAACAAGTAGTATAATTTTCCTTCCTGGTACGTTTTGCCCGCCAGTTTTCCTGCAGTATCGCCCTGTCCCATATAGACATCACATCGCCCCGGCGCGCGTATTGCGCCGCCGGTATCCTGATCCAGAGCGAAGCCGTTATAAATGCGCAAAGTGACTGTTCCGTTTTCGAGTCTTGGCAAATTTGTGGAAATAAGAGTCAGCGCAGCTCGCGGAAAAATCGATTTGTCAGTAGCGATACTTCTCTTTGCAACTACAGGCTCGTTAAGGCTTCCCAACGGCTCGCCTTCCTGGCGTCTGAAAAAAACGAATCGGGGATTTCTGTTAATGTATGAATCAATTTGAGATGCATTTTTCGCGAAATAGTCAATCATCGACGCAAGGCTTATCTTATCAGCAGGTATTTTGCCATCCTTCACTAATTCCTGTGAAATTCCGCGATATTCGCGACCGTTATTGGCATCGTAACCAACAGTAATCAGCTTGCCGTCAGGAAGCCTGATCTTGGCGGAACCCTGGACATGGGCAATATAGACTTCGAACGCATCGCTCAGCCAGACAAGCTCGTTTCCCCTGAGCATATCCGAGTTTGCAATTTCTTCTCTCGATGGATATGGACTTATTCGGCCCCCTGCTCCGCGGCGCCCAAGAATTTCCCCGTTCGAGTTTTTCACCAGATCATCCGGTGTTTTAAAAAGAGGATAGCGAAAACGTCCGGTTCGGGTCAATGAGCCCTCGAAAATAGGCGTGTAATAGCCAGTGAAAAGCACAGTACCGCGATCATCACACCCAACAGACATGTAAACATCGAATCTCTGTGCTATCGCGTCATTTAATTCCTTCGGCGTCAGGCCAGAGTCCAATAATTTCCCGAATACTTTCAAACTTTCCACAACCTGCGAGTGAGAAATCTGACCTGACGGGAAAAATGTTGTGCTTGACTGTTTGCCCAGATAATCAATGCTGTTATTTACCGCTTCGCGCAAATTTGTCAGGTCAAGGCATGCCAGAGAAAAATCCGGTATGTCTGCGGGATTAGTGATTTTCCTCAACGCGTATTTGCCCGCAGGTAAAGGCCTGGCATAGTCTTTTTCTGCAACTTTCTTCATAGGCGATTTACAGCCGATTATTGCAGAGACGAGTAAGAAAAGCGCTGAAAGTAAAATTCTGTTTTTCATCCTGATCTCCAGAATTATCGTAATAATGAGGAATAATTGTCTTGTAAAAAAGCAAATCCTGACTTTTAATCGGTTATGTTATACGAATTTCTGCAAATTTAGCAACGAAAATTCAGTTTCTAATTTGCCAAGTGAACTTTAGAAAAGGGTTGTCGTAAAATACACTTCGGTGGCGCATGGGCGATTATATGTCCTATGCAGGACATAAACGTACTAAATTATATAAAGGAAGCATAGATGGAGCTGAAACAGAGAATAACAGAATATTCGTTGAAGCATTACAAGCTCATCACTGTTGTAATGGTCATCTTCACTCTGGTGCTTGGAAGCTTAATTTATCGAATCAGAGTTGATACCGATCCGGAAAACATGCTTTCAGACCAGGAAGCAGTACGTGTCTTTCATAATCTCACGAAAAAGGAGTTTGACTTAAGCGACCTTGTCGTCGTCGGAATTGTCAACAATAAAGACCCGAACGGCGTTTATAATCCCGCTTCACTGGCAAAAATCTACGAATTAACGCAGTTTTCAGAGAAGCTCAGATGGGATGACCCAAAGGATACCAGTAAACAGATCGGTGTTATCGAAGCGGATTTGCTCGCTCCGTCGACAGTCGATTATATAGGCCAGGCTGAGCCCGGCGTAGTGAACTTCGAGTGGCTTATGAACAAGCCTCCCGAAACCCAGGCTGAGGCGCTTGAAATAAGGGAAAAAGCACTCTCAAATCCTCTTCTCGAAGGAACAGTCTTCTCCGAGGACGGCAAATCAATCTGTCTCTATCTGCCGCTCACGAGTAAGGATTTAAGTCACAGGGTATATAAAGAGCTAAATAAAAAGATTGCCACATTTACCGGCGATGAAAAATACTACATAACAGGTTTGCCTGTAGCAGAAGATACGTTCGGCGTCGAAATGTTCCTGCAGATGGCTATATCAGCGCCGCTTGCGATGCTCGTAATTTTTATTTTGATGCTCCTTTTCTTCCGAAAGCTTGTGCTTGTAATTTCCCCAATGATAGTCGCGATGGTATCAGTAATTTCTACTATGGGACTTTTAATAGGACTTGGTTACCCCGTCCATATCATGAGCTCGATGATACCAATCTTTCTTATGCCGATAGCGGTTGTCGATTCGGTTCACATTCTTTCGGAATTCTTCGATAGATATACCAAGGAAAAAGGCAGAAGAAAGACTACAATCGAAGTAATGAACGGGCTTTTCATGCCTATGCTTTATACTTCTCTTACCTCCGCGGCAGGGTTCGCTTCGCTGGCACTTACGCCGATTCCGCCTGTGCAGGTTTTCGGAATTTTTGTCGCTATCGGAATTATGATAGCGTGGATTACTACAGTTACATTTGTTCCCGCATACATTATGATGATCAGGGAAAGCTCTCTGGAGAACTTCGGCTCTGCTAATGTAAAAGTTAAAAAACAAACTGTGCTCGGAAAAATTCTCCACAGCACAGGATCCACGACATATTCCCTTGCGAAACCGATTCTGGCAATCCTGTTTGTAATCACGGGAGTCGCCTTATACGGCATCACGCGGATACAAATAAATGATAATCCCGTGAAGTGGTTTGCCAAAAGTCACCCGATTCGTGAAGCCGACATCGAGCTGAACAAGCATTTCGGCGGAACATATATGGCTTACCTCGTCTTCGATTCTGACGAACCGAATGCAATCAATGCCGACTTTGTAAGCGGTGTTAAACAGCGTTTTTCGGATAAAGCCGAAGAATTGAAAGATGAGTTCCCCCGCGTCACAGAGATATCACCGGAAATCGAAGCAAGAATTACGCAGGAAGCATCAGCTGCGCAGACAAAGAAAGAATTGCTCGACAAATTGAGTGATTACGCAAATGAACAAAGCAATGTTGCCGAAGGTGACGATTTCTTCATATGGGACGAGGGAGTGAGCTTTTTCGAGGCGGAAAAAGAGCGTCTCAAACCTTTTAAACAGCCTGAGGTACTTCGATATATTTCAAAGCTCCAGGATTACGTCGTAAGTGAGGGTCTTGTCGGGAAAAGCAGCTCGGTTTCAGACGTAGTGAAAAAAGTCCACCAGGAGCTTATCGACGGCAAAAAGGAAAATTACACTATTCCCGATTCCTCCAGCGCAGTCGCACAATGTCTCATACAGTTCCAGAGCAGCCATAACAAAGATGATTTGTGGCACATGGTGACACCGGATTACCAGAAGGCAAATATCTGGATGCAATTACCGAGCGGTGACAACAAGGATATGCAGAAAGTCGTAAAGGCTGTAGATAAATTCATAGAAAATAATCCAGCGCCTATAAAAATCAATCATAACTGGGCGGGATTAACCTATATAAACGTTGTCTGGCAGGACAAAATGGTCTGGGGCATGCTTCAGTCGTTCATGGGAAGCTTTATCATCGTCTTTATTATGATGGCGATACTCTTCCGCTCGCCGCTCTGGGGAATAGTCTGCATGGTTCCGCTCTTAATAACGATTATAACAATTTACGGAATAATCGGCATTGTAGGCAAAGATTACGACATGCCTGTCGCTGTACTGAGCGCTCTTACGCTTGGTATGGCAGTAGATTTTGCCATACATTTCCTGGAACGCGCGCGAGTGAGCTACGAGGAAACCTGCTCGTGGGAAAAAAGTGCGCCAAAAATGTTTGGAGAGCCTGCAAGAGCTATAACACGCAATGTTTTGGTAATAGCGATCGGGTTCCTGCCGCTTTTGGCTGCCCCTCTTATACCTTATAAGACAGTTGGTATTTTTTTGTGTGCGATTATGGCTCTTTCTGGAGCAGTTACGCTCATGGCACTGCCTTCTATTGTGAAAGTTGCTGAAAAATACTTGTTTAAACCTGCTCGTCAGCCTAAATCGGTGACTTGTAACTGCGGCTTCTGCATCATTATTTCTGCTGCTTCGGTAGCTCTGATAGCCATAAATATTCATCAATACGGCACACTCGGACTGAGCAAAATAGCGGCTTTGAGCGTAGTAGTAGTTACAGCGATGGCACTTTCGTGCGGCGTAATATCGCGCAGAAGAGCCTGTAAACGTTTTCAGGCTGTAAAAAAGTGAAAAAGTTTAGGATTAACTGAAGGGGATTAATCATGATTATTGAAAGATATTTACGAGCAATTGCGGGCACTTTTATATTTGTCAGTGTCCTCCTGGCTCGATTTCATTCGCCTTACTGGCTGCTTTTCACCGGTTTTGTCGGTTTGAATTTGCTCCAGTCTGCTTACAAACTGAAAGGGAGGTTTAACATGAGATTATTAGCAGCAGCGTTAGTTATCGGATTTTCAATGCCTTTGATGGCGGCTGTAGATACAAATTCGACGAAGGAAACTCCGGACGTCCAGCAAATCGTGCAGAAAGCCAATGTTGTCGCCTATTATCAGGGTGACGACGGAAAGGCAACAGTCAATATGGTCATCACTGACAAAGAAGGCCAGAAACGAGAACGCCAATTCAACATTCTGCGCAAGGACGATAAAGACGGCGGAGACCAGAAGTATTTCGTTTATTTTCAGCGTCCTGCAGATGTTCGCAGAATGACCTATATGGTTTATAAATATGCCGATCCCAAAAAGGATGATAACAGGTGGCTCTATTTGCCTGATCTTTCTCTGACAAGACGCATCGCGGCAGGCGATAAGCGCACCAGCTTTGTCGGCTCGGACTTTTTGTACGAAGACGTTTCAGGAAGAAGTCTCGAAGAAGATACTCACACTCTCCTCGAAACGACAGACAAGTATTACATAGTGAAAAATGTTCCCAGGAATCCTGACACTGTAGAGTTCAGCTACTTCAACGTTTCGATAGATAAGAAGAATTACGTCCCGATGAAAATGGAATTCTATGATAAGGAAGGCAAGCTGTATCGCACTATCGAGTCGCTCGAAGTGAAAACTATCCAGGATTTTCCTACTGTAACGAAATCCGTAGTCAAAGACCTCAAGACAGGAAGCAAGACGGAGATGGAGTTTTCTAATGTCCAGTACAACATAAAGCTGGGTGACATTTTCACCGAACGATACCTACAGCGCCCGCCAAGAGAAGCTATGAGATAAAATTGTGTCTTCGTGAAGATCCCAAGGCCAAGGCCGAGCGTTTTGACTTGTCCCATAGAAATATTTGTTCGTGTTTCGTAGCAAGTTCACGGAGCACTGAAGGTATCCGGCTTTCGAATAGCGATTTTCATGTGGAATAAGAACACTATTCGTAAGAGGATATATTGTCTCATCCAAGCTGGTAATTTACCGCCCGCGAATATCGTCAAAGCATACACCACGGTTTGCTTATGATTTAATCGGTAAAATTATCACTTTACATCTGAGAATTGCAGTGTACACTTACACATTATGCAATTTTTGGAAGACAAAATGAAGGTCGTCAGGCGTATTTCATTCGAGGACAATGCATGAAAGCTTTCAGGATTTACTGTACTATTATAGTTCTAATGATTTCTTCTTTTTCAGCCCGGGCGGGCACAGAGACTCAGGATCCCGAAACCTCGTTTTTCAGTGATCTCAAGGATGTAACTGAGGTTCATGGTTTCTATGAAATGCGAGGGGGATTCAGGACACAAAATGATCCATACGAAAAAGATATGTCGATTATGGAGAATCGACTGCAACTTGACTTGTTTTCCTATCCCGACTGGGGAGATATAGTTATTCGCGGCGATGCAATCGGCGACCTGGTAGAGGAGGAGGGAAAATTCGATCTGCGAGAAGCCAGTATTTTTACCAGACCCACAGATTATATGGATGTGAAAGTTGGAAGACAGATTCTCACATGGGGTACAGGCGATTTGATTTTCATTAATGACCTTTTCCCGAAAGACTGGCAGGCATTTTTCATAGGAAGAGATATCGAGTACCTCAAAGCGCCTTCAGACGCGGCAAAGGTCAGCCTGTTCAGCGATGCAGTGAACGTCGATTTCGTTTATACGCCGAAGTTCGATCCCGACAGATTCATAACCGGAAAGCGTATTTCCTACTATAACGCG
>JARRRJ010000015.1:0-10593 GCA_037380865.1 Sedimentisphaerales bacterium | reverse complement strand
GCGGTGGTGAAGCTTACGTGACCAAAACGCTTGCAGGCTCTATGCTTTGGGTTACCTGGCCGTTGGTATCTGTGACAGCAGTAGTATATATTTTGCTACTCTTATTTCATTACAAGTTCCGAGACAAGTTTATTGAGCTGGCAGAGAATCCCGGCGGATTTGAAAAAGAAAGACTCTGGGATTTTCTGCTGTTTGTAACACAGGGGATAATAACAGTGTTGATAGTGCCCATAGCAGGAGTATTGCTTGCTTACGCTTTCTTAATGATTCCGGCTGCTATAGCGGCTATGTTCACCAAAAAATGGGCTTTAGCTGTATTTATCGGATGGTCGATTGGCTTTTTAGCCTGTGTGATTGGTCTGTGCGGCTCATATTTTTTTAACTTTCCTTACGGCCCAAGCCTGGTTCTGTCTTTAGGCGTTTTCTTTACCGCGGCGATAATCATCCGTTCTCTGTTTTCTGATAGAAGTATGTTTGCATGAAAAAAGGAGCTTTATAATGCCACTGATTATTCAAATTCTTGGTTTGCCTTTCCTGGCATGTGTTTTAATAAGCTCAATTCTCGGATACCTCGGAACACATGTACTTAAAAGGGAAGTGATTTTTATCGATATTGCTTTGGCGCAGATTGCAGCAATTGGTGCTATCGCCGCACATTTAGCATTTGAAGCACATAGTGATTCAATGACAGCGTATTCATGTTCGTTTGGCTTTGTATTATTGACATCCGGATTTTATGCATTGGTAAGAAGCAGGATAACCCAAATTTCGCTCGAAGCTGTTATAGGTATATCGTATGCAATTGGAGCGGCAGCCGCTCTTTTTCTGGTCGGTATCGCACCCGGCGGCCACTTGCATATTCAGAGCATACTATCCGGTAATCTTCTTTGGATAAGCCGTACTCAAATAATTACCCTTACAACTGTGTTTTCTGTTACAGGATTTATTTTTTATCTTGTCCGCAAACCAGTTACGGAAATATCGAATGGTTATCAAAATAGCCTGAACAAAGGAGCGAGAGCAATATTCTGGGATTTCATTTTTTATTTGCTGCTCGGTGTTGTTATTACAATATCAGTAGAAATTGGTGGAATTGTTGTTGTGTTCGCATTCCTGATTATACCCGCCACTATTTCAGTAATTTGCACTTCACGTTTGCTTTTACAGCTTGTCATTATCTGGGTATCGGCGATGATAGCTTCCCTACTTGGATTGTTATTTGCTTACTATCTTGATTTTTCTATCGGGCCGTCTATTGCCTTATTTCTGGGTATTGAACTGACAATAGTTGCTGTTATTAGCAGGATCAGGATTCTTATCCCAAAAGAATGAGTTTTACGCTTTTTTATAATACTAAAAATATTCATATAATTTTAAAGAACTTCTTTCATATCACAGCCAAAGAAGAATGTCTTTCCTTTAACTTTTTTAAAGTATTGTACTATGGGACGACATTTGAACCTTAACTTGTTTGAACGTATTTTTCTGGCCGTACTTTTCATGATTTTCTCCTCCAAAAAAATGACCTTTTTTAAACGATATTCTCGAAATAGTTGTAGGAATGGTTGTATTTTTTCAGCACGTCCAGAAAAATCCAAAATCATAACATATTGAAAAATATATACTTGTGACTCTAAGATTAAATTCAATGAGATAGTACATTTGATCCTATTACCAAAAATCCTCATTTTTTAGCTATAAACAAGAGCATAAAAAACGAACATATTATATTTTCAACATTGAAATTAAACATACTTAAATTCAAAAATTAGAGTTTATAATATTTTATTAGAATATACTTATAAACCACTCGAATGGATAAGATTGCAGGTTCTATGTCAATATGTTAGACACTGCAACCTCACATCCGAACAACAACTGCAGCATGTGTGATTTGAGTATCTTAAATACTACCATAATGAACGGATTCACCAAGATATAAACAAAATCATTAAGCCCAGGTACCAAGGCAATCAAGGAGAAATTGTTACTATAGAGCTGCTCGCTGGATTGTTAAAGTCATATCATCGTAAGGCCGCTTAGTAAACTAATGTAATCAGCAAATGGGAATCGTATGCGCTGACTTCGACTAAAGTCTCCAGATGGGCACTTAAAATGTAATGTAAGAATGAATCCGTCTCAAATTGAGTTCTTCTGTTGCTAATCTTTTAATCCGATTTGTGATATAAACACAGGCATCTATTTAAGTTATGAATGGATGAATAAATAGACCCTATGCCATTAAATCATAATATAAGGGGAGTGCGCTTAGAAAAATTCAAATCAAAATATTCCTTAATAAAAATCATAAGTTTGAATATTTTTTAACTTGAAAAATATGCGAAAGATCTGTACATTCAAGAAACTTTTAGCTTTTCTTATACATAGTAATTTGATGTGTTATTCTTAATAACGAAAAAGCTTTTTGGGTAGTGCAACTGCACATAAGAAAGGAGAGTATACAAATGTTTTTACGATCAATTTTATTATACACAACTCTGTTAATCGTTATGTTTCTTTTATTAGGTTGTTTCGCATCGAATCCTAAGAATATACGAGCTTTTATGATGCCGCAGGATGTTAATGTAACTGCTGAACTATACATTCTACAACCTCCGGATGAAGTTCAGACCTTTTGCGCTGCAGTACCAGAAATTAATCAATTTAGACAGAGAATTCGCCCAGACGGCAAAATAAGTTTTGAAAAACTGGGGGATATAGAAGCTGCAGGCCGGACTCCTGAGCAACTTGCAGACACTATAGAAGAGAAGTTTACAGAATTCTACAGCTTTTCCGAAGATAATCCAATTAATGTCCAGATCGCGACATATCGAAGTGCAGTATTTTATGTCCTTGGTCAAGTAAATGCACCCGGTCCCAAAATATACACAGGTAGAGATTCTGTTCTAACTGCGGTTACGGATGCCGGACCAACACCTTTGGCATGGATACACCGCATCCAGGTGATAAGGCCTTCGAGTGATAAAAAGATCAAGCCTAAGATATTCGAACTGGACTTGGATAAAATGAGAGCCTATGGTGACACGAGCAAAAACGTGCTGTTAAACGAAGGTGATATTATCTATGTTCCGCCAACTGTTCTGGCATGGCTTGGTATGAAGATAGAAGAAATAATAAGACCAATAGCAAGAGCTTTTACTGGTTATTATATTGTGAATAGAGCAGGAAGCAGTAACTACGGAGGAGGATATTAACTATTCTGCTGATATTTATTTTATTGGACACTTGAGACACTGGCCAATCGAATCACTGCATCGAGCAAAGCAGGATTCTCCAAGCCGCGTTGTATTTCCAGTGACCTGATACCAATAAGCATATCTGAGGAATTTATTTTCATCAGCAACCGGACAAGCTGTTCTAATGTTACTGCTCCATACTTAATCTCGATGTCGGTTCTTTCATACGTATCATTAATCACTGTAGTGGTCGGAGTCAGATTGACAACATTCTGCGATATCCCACAGTCTTTCTGTATGTGTTCAACAGATGACAATATCTTCCCGTTTTTCTGCTGGTTCTGAATTGTCACACGTATTTTTTCCAACTGTTCTTTTAGAGAATTATACTCTTTGCTTTTAACCTGTAAGTCGGCAAGTATTTTACGCTTCTGTGACACGACTCGTTTCAGTGTTTTTGTACGGCCAAAAGCGGGACTTACGATCATTTGAAAAGCAATGAGCACTCCAAGACATACTATTCCGCAAATGACAATTTGTTTTTCTCTTTTAGTTAAACGCATTTTTTACTTTTCTTAATAAAAACCTATTTTAATTGACATACTAAAACGCACCCTGTCACTCGCCGGGTCCACGTCTATATTTCCTATATCTATAGAATTAAATCCAGATACAAGTTTGAACTTTTCGACAAGATTATCAAGTGACTCTAAATCAGGGGCAGTTGCACTGAACCGGACGGAATCAGCATTCATGGAAATATTAGATACACCAATATTCTGATTGGGAGTAATCTTTTCACTGATTTCTTGCAGAATCTCAAGAGTTGGTGCTCTATCTAATATTTCGGACGCTACTGAACGATACTCCTGATCCAGAGCGTCGTATTTTTCGTTCGCTTGTGCAAGTTCATTTACAATTTTCTTTTCGTCGGGAAAGGTGTGGACAAAAACCTTTCTGACCTCCCTGTCAAGTCTTGTGTTTTCCCTTTCCAGAGAATTAAGCTGAATAAAAAGATTGACAATGAATAATACTGCAATGGCCAGCAAAAGCGTCGCGAATATAAGTGCGTTTTGCTTCGTTTTCACTATTTCTTCAGTGTCTAATTTATCTGCTGCAAGAAAATTGAGCACTTTGTTTTTGTTATCCATGCCTGCCAAAGCCAAACCCAGGGCAATAATCAGTCTATTATCTTCTTTATGCTCCGGCGACATTTGTACTTTGTCAAATGGATTCAGTTTTGCAGCCGCGGAATCTGTTACTTTTGGTAACTCTTCACAAATTCTCTGAACAAGATTATCAGAGCCGACTAATAAAATTCTTGGGTGGGGAAGAATTCCTCTCTCATAAATGGCTTTCATTGTCAAAATGGTCTCTCTTTTCAATTCGGATGCTGTTTCATCAGTCTTATTATTATCAATGTGTCGCACGAATGTTAACAAGCCTTTTTCGCATACTGCAACAATCACTCTGCTAGCATCAACATAGGTAATTATTGATGAACTATCAGATTTCAGAGATGTAATTTCAGTAAGAGCACAAGTATCTGCCGTGACAATGGAGCAATCGATTCCCGCGTCCCTTATTGTTCTCACCCACTCCTGAAGCTTTGACCGATTTACAGCAGCAACGAGAAATTCCCTTTCCTGTCCGTCCAAATCACGGTACCCACAAATATCTGTGACAAGGTCATCAAAAGGAATCGGAAAATCATCTTCAAGTTCGAATTTTAACAGTTTCTTGAGGTACTTTTCGGTTGAGATTTCCGTCGTGTAATTATGAAAGAAAACGTTGCCAAAAGGCATTGAGATTATAACGGGTGCTTTGGCATCGAATCCTTCTCTGACAAGTATATCTTTAATTTCGGGCGGAATATTATCTATAGAAATCTCTTTTGCAGAACAGCCCTTCGATATTTCCCTTACAAAAGTCTTTTCCATGGAAAATCTGCCTGCTCTGCAGCAAAGCTGTACCAGGCTTATATAATTCTTGTTTACATCAATGCCAATTGCTCGTTTCACGTTAAAGTACCTTTAATATGCTTATATATTAATCTCGCTGCGCATCACAATATCCAAATGCGAAGTTGACCGATTTTTCTTAAGCACTACCCAGACAGTTCGCTCCAGATCGTTAACTATTCCCGTTGAAGTAACTATGTAAAAACTCTCATTCGCGTCTACAGTAATCAAATCGCGTATTTCCTCGTAAATTTCGTTTGTTATGCCGGGCTCTTTTTTTAACTGCTCGATATTTGAATATCGGCAATATTTTCGCTGCTCAATTATGTTTTGCGCTATAGAAGCGCTTATACTCTCCGATAGACTCTCAACAACTATTATCGGAGCTTCGTTGATATTTATCTTACCATCGCCGTACACAGTCAAATATTGACTGACTCCAGGGATCATTTTTATTCCTCCCTTTTCCCCTCCTTTCCGTTCATAAAAAATCTCGCTGGTCATACCTTTAACCAAGAGCAATTCATTGAGCACATCGAATCGTCCGTTTTTACATCTATAAGGTTCCTTGAGTTTTTCGTAATAATAGTTTTCCGCGCCAGCGTTCTGTCCTTTAATAAAAGGCAAAATTGTGACGTCATTATCGGAATCCAACCAATCGATTATCGAAGGAACCAGGCTGTAACCTATGGGAGCACTATTTTCATACTCATCATTGACAAGGTCGATGAGTCTGAGCATCTGGTCAACTCTGCGACGAATCGGCTTGCCCTCAGGAGTGCAAATAGCATTGATGTTAATCTTCCCGCTTTCCTTGACAATAGAGACTTTGCAGAAACCGTCATCAAGAGGGAATTGAATTCGACCCGAAAGAAATGGCTTAGCAGTTTCATCGTCAAGCATATCTTTATTTTGTCTTAAAGCCGCCATCGTAACAGCAATTCCTGCATCTGCATTGTTCAATGCCTCAGCAGCAAGATTCAAATTATCTGCAAGGCGAAACTTGATTCGAGAATCATAATTGAACTCGATTATGAAAACTGCCAGGACGGAGATCATTAATAACACAGAAATTAAAATAAATCCCGGTTCCTTTTTCGTATTTTCTTTTTTATGAATTGCAGCCATTTCATTCTGCCATAAGTTATACCTTCTCGGAACGTTCTGAATATCAACTTCAGAGCTTTTTTATCCGCCGCACATTATATAAGCGCACGATTCAAATGAAACCGGGCCTGTTTGATCGCCCTCCAGAACAAGCGAAATTCTTACAGCCTGAGGCAAAATGTTCATATCTTCAGATTTCCATTCATTCTGCCATTTCTTATTTTCACAATATTCACATGAAATACTTTTCACATTCGATAAAACAGCAACACCCTTAAAATCATTGTCATCATTCTCGAGCTTCTTTGTATATTTACGAACATTTCTCAATAGCACTTTTCTTGAGTCATCCAATTTGTAACTGACAATTGCAAGTCCGGCTTCATTTTGATTCGTATTTGAAGTAAATGATGTTACGAATCGTAGAAAAATCTTTCCTGCAGAGACCTCCTCTCCAAGAAATAATGTATGCATCTCTTGTTGTCCAACTTCAGCGGGTAATTCATTTTCAAAAGCATTAACGTTTGCAGTGCCTAACCTTTGATTTTGTTGGCCTGCATAGCAGCATCTAAGCTCGCTGTTAAGCCTCAGTAGAAAGAGATTTGCCTGCTGCTCTAAAATGTTTCTTGGTCTGCAATGCGAGATTGATGTTGCCATCGCTCTGTAGCTACCGTAAACCGCGCCTAAAATAAGGATAATGATACTCATAGCAACAAGTATCTCTAATAAAGTAAATGCAGACCGATTTTTCATATTATAATATTGCATCGTATTTGGCTTTATTATTGCGAAACTCTTTTATCCTGCGACACAGTATCAATCCTTTTCTCATCAGGGCAAATAAATGTGGTCATGCTGACCTGTTTTTTTCTCTGCCCATCGTTCCAGAGAACGCAAACACTGATTTTTTTCAATCCGTCTAAATTTAATTTCATAAGATTTTCTTCGCGGGCATCTATTACATTAACCTGCCATTGATAAATAACATTGCTATTTTCATTATCGATGACTCCGCTTTCAATACCGAGTTCAGGATCACCTCTACTAACCATCTCGGCAAGTTTTGCGTTGCCTATGAGACTTGCATTGGATAAACAGCTTGCCGAGTCCATCATAGACAGACTGATCACCAATAAATGCAAGAGAGGAATCACGCCTATGGCTGTAATAGCCAACGCAACAAGCACCTCCATCAAAGTAAAAGCTCTTGCACACTTTTTCATAGTAGTCACTCTGTATCAAGGTTCCAGCTTTCGATATCGGCGTCATTGTCGGAGCCGCCATCTTCTCCGTCTTTGCCATAAGACTCTAAATCATAATCGTTGCCGTGCGTGCCAGGGGACAGATAAATATAAGGATTACCCCATGGATCATCCGGGAGCTTATTTCCTTCCAAGTACCCTCCGGTTTTCCAGCCCTTGATTCCGGGATTATTTAAAAGAGCCTCCAATCCATGAGAAGTTGTCGGGTAGCTCCCTGTATCGGTCTTGAAAAGCGCAAGAGCTGACTGAAGGTTTCTTATGTCAACTTTAGCTTTCATTCGCCTGGCCTGCTCTGGCCTGTCCAGAATCCTGGGCGTAACTACCGTTGCAAGAATTCCAAGGATGACAATTACAACCATCAGCTCGATTAATGTGAACCCTGAAGAATAACCACAGCTTCTTGAATGTTCTATTCTTATCATAACCTAATCCCTTCTAAGCAATTGACTGATTAATGTCGTAAATCGGAAGCAGAATTGAAAGCACAATGAATCCTACAATAATTCCCAGCAGAATTATCATCACCGGTTCCAGCAATGATGTCAATGCCTTGACTTCTGACTCAACTTCGCTATCAAATACATCCGCAACATTTGTAAGTCCTTCCTCGATATTGCCGCTTTTTTCGCCTGCAGCAATCATATGTAACACAATAGGTGGAAATACTTCTTCTTTCCTGAATGACTGGGCGATGCTCTGGCCCTTGCTTATGGCGTCCCTTGCATTTTCGATAATTTCAGAGAGCAAAGTGTTGCCGATTACTTTCCGGCTTAAATCTAAAGCTTCTACAATTGAGAGCCCGCTGGCTAAAAGCACTGCCAATATTCTTGAAAATCTTGATACGGAAATCTTAAGTATAAGGTTCCCAAAGAGAGGAAATCTCAGAATGTATCGATCCCATATCCTTCGACCGGTGCCGCTCCTGAACGCCAATATAGCAGAAATCGCCGATGTTCCCAGGACAAGTGCTATGAGCCGGAAATAGTCCTGTATAAAAGTACTGATGCTGATCAGCATGACAGTGGGCAAAGGAAGATCGCGATTCATCTCAAGAAACAGTTTTGTAATACTGGGAATAATAAACGTGAAAATGAAAACAACAACTACTGTACCAACGGTGGCCATAAACAATGGATATACCATCGCAGACTTCACTTTATTTACAAGATTATTTCGTTTTTCCAACATCTGGGCCAATTGTGATAAAACATTTTCCAATGTGCCTGTTGCTTCACCTGCTTTGACCAAACTGACATAAATTTCTGAGAAAACCGAAGGGTATTCCTCCAGGGCATCCGCAAATGATTTACCTTCGCTGACCTTGTTGCATATATGTGCAAAGACTTTTGCCAAAGCATGGTTTGATAACTGTTCTACCAAAGCTGATAGAGCTGGCACAAGTGGAATACCCGCGCGAAGCAGAGTGGACAATTGCCAAGTGGCTGTTGTAAGGTCGCGCTGTTTTATTCTTTGAGAACTGGTTGTACCGACTCCACTGCTATTTTCACTTAGAATCTCAGGTTTTCCGTCAGAGATTTCTATTATATGAACTCCTGCCGCACGAAGCTTTCTTCTGGCATCAGAAAGTGTTGACGCTTCAATCGTACCTCGATCCTTTAATCCCGTATTATTCAGTTTTGTATATGCAAATACTGACATACTGCAACATCGTTTTCCTGCTAAACTATGTGATCCTGTGTGACACGCAAAACCTCTTCGGTAGTAGTCTTGCCGGCCAATACTTTTTTTATACCGTCTTCAAACAAAGTATTCATGTTCTCCTTGACAGCCGCTTGTTTGATAAGATTTGATCTGGCGTTAGACATAACCAGCTCTCTTATTTGGTCATCTAAAATCATCAATTCGAAAATACCGGTTCTTCCCCTGTACCCTGTATCAATGCAATTTTGGCAGCCTGAACCTTTACATATTGTATTTAGTTCCGTTTTTAATTTACCGTTCTTGAAAATAAGAAGATCCTCTTCAGCGGGCGTGTACTGTTCTTTGCACTCAGGACAAATTGTTCTGACAAGCCTTTGCGCCATTATCCCGATAACTGAAGAGCAGACAAGATAAGGCTCAATTCCCATATCGATAAGTCGTGTTACCGCACTGGCTGAATCGTTTGTATGCAAGGTACTTAAAACCAAGTGTCCCGTTAATGCAGATTGGATTGCAATTCGAGCTGTCTCAAGGTCACGAATCTCTCCGATCATGATTATATCAGGGTCCTGTCTTAAGATATGGCGGAGGGAGTTGGCAAAAGTCAGACCAATCTTGGGCTGGATTTGCATCTGCCCGACACCGACGAGCCGATATTCAATAGGGTCCTCTATAGTCATGATATTTCGGTTTTCTGTATTCAGCTCACTTAGCGCACCGTATAAAGTCGTAGTTTTACCGCTTCCTGTTGGTCCAGTTAGAAGAATAATACCATAAGGATTCTGAATAAGCTTCCTGAACAACTTTTCTGTTTCCGGATCAAATCCAAGTTCATCGAGACCGAAACGCGCGCTGGTTTTATCCAACAGACGAAGGACAAGGCGTTCACCTCCCGAATTAGGAACAGTAGAAACTCTTACATCAATTTCTTTTTCACCAATTTTGATTCTGCATCGCCCATCCTGCGGCAGCCTGCGCTCTGCAATATTCAAGTTCGCCATGACCTTCAAACGAGATATAAGTGTTGCAACGTGTCGCTTCGAGAGAATAAACTTGTTGTGCAAAACACCATCAATTCTGAATCGTACTTTTACCTGCTGTTCGTAAGGCTCAATGTGGATATCACTCGCCCGGCTCTGAACAGCCTGGAAGAAAAATGTATTGACCAACTTCACGACTGGTGCCCTCTCGGCAAGGTCTAAAAGGTCTTCCGTCCCGGATTCCAAAGCAAAGCTCGCCAATTCTTCATTATCATCAAGGTTAATTTGAGTCTGTGATGTGGCATTTTCATTTTCATAGAAATAGCGACTAAGACCATCATCAATGACCGAAGGCAAACAAATTACCCTCTTACACGGCTTGCCAAGAATCTTGACCACCGCATCAAAAGCCGTTGTATCGAGA
>JARRRJ010000014.1:0-11135 GCA_037380865.1 Sedimentisphaerales bacterium | reverse complement strand
GTTTTTAAGGATAGAAACGTTGACCTTGCTGGTCTCGAAATTCGTGAAAACAGCAAGACTTTCCGCTGGTCGGGGACATATCACGAGGACATGGACGACCGGACGACGGATTATCTCGAGCTCAATGTCCTGGCTGAGGCGCCGCCAAAAGTTCCTGAATCTTTCAGTGACAGTACATTTGTGTTTCTTGCCAACACAGCGCCTGTGCTCCAACTTCAATTGCTCGACCAGGTGAAAGAGCCTCAGTTCGTAGCGGCTGATACGATGAATTTATGGATCGAGAAGGAGCTTGCCGCTCTGAAAATTCTGCTGGAGAGGGTCGATTGCCTGATAATTAACGAGGATGAAGCCAGGCTGCTCGCTGTAGAAAAGAATCTGATCAAAGCAGGCGATGCAATTCTTAATATGGGTCCGAAAGCGGTCTTAATAAAGAAGGGTGAGTCAGGCTCTCTTTTGTGCGGCCCGAAAGGACAGAAGTTCATTCTGCCTGCGTACCCCGTCCAAAATGTGATAGACCCGACAGGAGCAGGTGACAGTTTCGCAGGCGGATTCATGGGCTATCTCGAACAAAAAGGACAGACGGATTTCGAGTCACTCAAGGAAGCCATAGCCTGCGGCACAGTTACAGCCTCCTTCACTATAGAAGGCTTCTCGCTCAAAGGTCTCGAATCGATAACTAAAACTGACATAGAAGACAGGCTCGAAAAGCTGAGAAACATGACAAGCTTTTAGGTTTTTATAACCGTCACAATATTAGTTGCCTTCTCTCGTGCTTCAAGAATACAATTGTTTCTTAAAGCCGAACAGTATTTTAAAGAAGAATAATTAGAGATTGTCGCGGCGAAAGCAAAGGAAAATAATTATGATAAGAGGAACATGTTTATGCCGTAAAGTGGAGTTTGTCATTGAAGGCCCTATTATTAGAATGAGCAATTGTCATTGTACAGAATGCAGAAAAGCATATGGCTCTGCTTTTGGTACAGCAGCAGTATGCAAAAGGCATGATTTCGAGTACATAAAAGGACAAAATCATATCTCATCATATAAACAAAGTGAAAGGGTCACACGGTACTTTTGCAGTTCATGCGGATCACCCCTTCCAATGGTGGAGGATTGGGATCCCTTGGTTGGTGTTCCGGCAGGATTGCTGGACGACGATCCGGGAATCACTCCAATGGAACATATATTCGTAGCGTATAAAGCACCATGGTGGGAAATCACGGATAACAAGCCGCAATATCAGGAGTGGTCGCCCGAATCAAATCCGAAGAAAAGGAAGGATATCATTCCGCCGGGAATTTAACATTTTGCAAGCGAAAACTGAGGATACCTTGCCAATTCCTTATTATTCTAATGTGAATGGCCGAGCGTCTTTGTCCTTCATTGCAATAATTGAGCAGATTCTTTTACTTTTTTCGTGAAATCGCTGGTGAGAGTGGTTAAAATACCGCACATTGGCTGGGCAAACAGGCCGATTTGCGTTGTCATACCCGCGAAAGCGAGTATCCATATTGTGTCTTGCAATTGTGGATTCTCCCGCAAGGGACGCCTAAGGCGCTGCCCTTCGCAGAAATGACAGACTTCAGTGATGTTGTTTTGAAGATTATTAATTGTAATTTGTTTCGGATTTAGAGTTTAGGATTTTTCGTTTTGCGTGTTTTTATTGCTATCGATATTGATAAGGTGATAAAAGATGACCTTGCGGATTTGCAGAAGGAGATGCTTGGCAAGGTTGATATACGGCAGGGCGATGCCAGGTGGGTCAATCCCGATGGGATGCACCTCACGTTGAAGTTTCTCGGTGAAATAGATGATAAGCAGCTTATTGATGTGTGTAAGATAACTGAAGAAGTGGCGGGCAGGCATAAAAGCTTCGATATAGAAATCGGCGGTGTTGGATCGTTCGGAGGAAGAAGCGCTCGTGTTCTATGGGTTGGTGCGGGAAAGGACAGTGAAAACCTTTTAAAATTGCAGGATGACCTCGAAACGCAACTCGCTTTCGCAGGCTGGGCTGAAGAGAACAGGAAGTTCGAAGGGCATTTGACGCTCTGTAGGATTAAGAATGTCAAAGCAGGCTTCAAACTTGCACAGTTGACGAAGGAATACGAAGATTACAGGCTCGATGTCATGCCGGTCGAAGCGGTCAGTATTTACCAGAGCGAATTGACGCCGCAAGGGCCTGTTTATACATTGTTGGGAAGATATAATTTGCAATAAACAAATTAAAGAAGAATAAATCAAGTTCACGTTTTTTATCATTACTAAAGGAGAGAAAAAAGCATGGCGAAGAAAAAAGAAGCGATGACGGCAGAAAAAACATCAGGCAAAGAAGAAGCTTTGCAGAGAGTGATTGCGCAAATCGAAAAGCAGTACGGCCAGGGTTCCATCATGCGTATGGACGAGCATAAATCCGCAAGAATAGAGGGAATCAGCACAGGCTCGATTTCGCTCGATGTCGCTCTTGGTGGAGTTGGAATCCCGCGCGGAAGAATCACGGAACTGTTCGGGCCCGAATCTTCGGGAAAGACTACGCTGGCGCTCCATGTTATCGCCAACGCCCAGAAGAATGGCGGCGTCGCGGCTTTTATCGACGCTGAACATGCTCTCGATACGACTTGGGCAAAAAGGCTCGGAGTCGATGTGAGCAGTATGTTAGTCAGCCAGCCGGATACAGGCGAGCAGGCGCTCGACATCGCGGAAATGCTGGTCAACTCGAATTCAGTGGATATCATCGTGATAGATTCCGTAGCCGCTCTGACTCCGAAGGCTGAGATAGAAGGAGAAATGGGTGACAGTCATATGGGTCTGCAGGCAAGATTGATGAGCCAGGCAATGCGAAAGCTCACGAGCATTATAGGCAAGAGCAAAACGGCACTTATTTTTATAAACCAGATACGAATGAAGATAGGCGTTATGTTCGGAAATCCGGAAACGACGACAGGAGGGAAAGCGCTGAAGTTTTACAGTTCGGTAAGAATCGACTTGCGGCGTATCACAACTATAAAAGACAACACTGGAGCAATCGGCTCGCGGGTCAGAGCAAGAGTAGTAAAAAATAAAATCGCGCCGCCTTTCCGCGATACGGAGTTCGATATTATGTTCGATACTGGTATAAGCTACGAAGGCGACCTGCTCGATTTGGCGGTAAGTTCTAATATTGTCGATAAAAGCGGCGCCTGGCTAAACTACGGCGATATGAAGCTCGGCCAGGGAAGAGAAAACGCCAAAAAGTTCCTCGCTGAAAATAAAGACCTCACTGAGGAGATAAAGAATAAAGTTCTAACCGCAAAGGGCATTGTTTAGTTTGAGGGAGACTATCCGCATCGGAGAAATTGAGTGACCATGGAAAGTGCTTCACAGATAAGAGCGGAATTTATCGAGTTTTTCAAAAAGAAGGACCACACGTTCGTACCGAGTTCGCCTATTGTTCCGAAAGGCGACCAGACTTTGCTTTTCGCAAATGCAGGGATGAATCAATTCAAAGATATTTTTCTCGGGCTGACCGCTCCTCCGTATCCTCGCGCTGTCAACAGCCAGAAATGTCTGCGCGTGAGCGGCAAGCACAACGATCTCGAAGAAGTAGGCAAAGACACATATCATCACACATTCTTCGAAATGCTCGGCAACTGGTCTTTCGACGATTATTTCAAATCTGAAGCCATCGAATGGGCATGGGAGCTTCTGACAAAAGTCTGGAAGATTGATCCGAGCCGCTTATGGGCGACTGTTTTTGCAGGCGATGAGCATGACGGCCTGCCTGAAGATATCGTAGCAAGGGACTTATGGACAAAAGTCACACCGATTCTGCCGGAGCGCGTGCTTGCTTTCGGCAGGAAAGATAACTTCTGGGAGATGGGGGAGACGGGACCTTGCGGGCCATGCAGTGAAATTCATATAGACCTGGGACCAGACAGATGTGATATGAAAAATGTCCCGGATCACGAATGCACTGTCAACGGCGGCTGCGCGAGGTATGTCGAATTGTGGAACCTTGTTTTTATACAATATAATCGCCAGCCGGGTGGAAAGCTCGTACCTCTTTCTGCAAGATATGTCGATACAGGTGCCGGACTGGAGCGCATTGTCGCTGTCATGCAGAACAAAAAGAGCAATTACGACACCGATTTGTTCATGCCTATAATAAATTACACGAGCGAGCTTACAGGCCGCAAATATACTAGCAAGCTTGGCAGTAAAACTGACAATGCTTTTCGCGTAATTGCAGACCATATCCGCTCGCTTGTTTTCGCGATAACCGACGGCGCGGCGCCATCCAATGAGGGCAGAGGTTATGTTATTCGAAGAATCCTGCGCAGAGCTTCGAGGTTCGGCAGGGAGCTTGGGATGCATGAGCCTTTTTTATATAAGCTTGTGCCTGTAGTCGTGGATTGCCTGGGTGGCGCGTTTGGAGAAATTACAGAGAGAGCCGAATACGTATCTACAGTGATCCAATCCGAAGAAGAGAGTTTCGGAAGGACGCTCGATAGAGGAATAGAAATATTTAATTCTGCGGCGGAAAAAGCGCAAAAGTCTAAAGAAAAAGTTATAACCGGCGAAGATGCGTTTCAGCTTTACGATACTTTCGGTTTCCCGCTCGATTTGACTCAGCTCATGGCACAGGAGAGAAACCTGAAAGTCGATACGGAAAAATTCAATCAGCTTATGGAAGAGCAGCGGGAACGTGCGAGATCAGCACAAAAAAGCGATTCGCTTCTGGCATCTTTGACTGATACGGAGCTTCCTGTCACTGAAGATATTCATAAATATAACATGGATACGTGCGAAGCTGTCGTTGCAGGCTGGATCGATAAGAAAGGTTTCAAGAAAGAAGGGCATCTTGTAACGAATTCCGAAGTAGGTCTTATTCTCGACAAGACCTGTTTTTATGCTGAAGCGGGAGGACAAGTCGGTGACATCGGAGTAATAGTAAGTGACAATGCACGTTTTGTAGTGGAAAATACGATAAAAATCGCAAACTGTATAATTCATAAGGGAAAGCTTGTCGAGGGTTCTCTTGACGCGGGGAAAAATGTCATTGCCAAAGTGAGCAGAGACAGGGAAGCTATAAAGAAGAATCACACCGCAACACACCTGCTCCAGTGGGCATTGCAGCAGGTTCTGGGCAAATCCGTTGCGCAGCAGGGAAGCTACGTGGGACCTGACTATCTGCGCTTCGATTTTACATATCCCAAAGCGCTTACGCGCGACGAGATAAAAAAGGTCGAGGAATTAATCAGGGAGAAGATATTCGATGATTTACCTGTGACGACGGCTGTGCTGCCGCGTGAGGAGGCGCAGAAACTTGGTGCCATGGCATTGTTCGGCGAAAAATATGGTGAGGAAGTGAGAGTCGTCGCAGTCGGCGCGAATTCCGAAGTCAATTTGAACGAAGCGTTCAGCAAGGAATTTTGCGGCGGAACTCATGTTGATAGAATAGGTACCATAGGCGGCGTAAAAATAATAAAAGAAGAAAGTATCTCTGCGGGGGTTCGCAGAATTACTGCGATCGCGGGCTCTGGATTGACAAGTTATCTCGAAAAAGCGAGTGACATTGTCGATGAGCTTTCTGCGATGCTGAAGGTCCCTTCCGAAGAGCTTGTTGAGAGAGTGGACAAGCTTTTGGCCAATAACAAAGAGCTTGCGAAAAAACTCAAGTCGGCATCGAAAGCTTCCGGCTCAGATGTGATGAGTCAGGCGAGGGAACTGCTTGATAATTGTAAAAGAACGGGGGAAAGCTCTGTCATCGTCGGAAGACTTTCCGTCGCTTCTGTCGAGCAGGCGAGAGAAGCGATTGACATGCTCAAGAAGAAGGCGAAATCAGCAGCGATTGTGCTGGGATTCGACGAGGAAGGCAAGGTAACATTGCTTGCCGGGATGACAAACGACCTTATTGAGAAAGGCTTAAGCGCAGGTGATATTGTGAAAGAAATCGCTCCCATAGTCGGCGGTGGCGGGGGAGGCAGACCTCAGATGGCTCAGGCGGGAGGCAAAAATCCAGAAAAAATTGACGAAGCACTCAAACACGCTTCCGAAATAATTGCAGAAAAGCTTAAAGAGTGATTATTATGTTTTCATCGAATCAAGCGCGATAAAGGCTATTGGCAGGAAGATGAAAACGGGCAGCCAGGCCCAGAATTCGGGTATAACTCTATCGAAAATAACCTGCTCAGTCGCGAGCATCTTGCTGATAAAAGTTACCACAAAGCACAGAGATGTAATGCCGAAGCTGACCATAACTGCGGATTTCATGGTTTTTGGGTCGCGGCAGACCAGGATCGGCAGGCTTATCAATAGCATGACCAGTCCTATAATCGGTTCAGTGATTCGAAAATGTTTCTGGCTGTAAAGCTGCGCCAGGTCACGGATTTTCGTTCCCTGCGATGAAAGAGTAATTAACTGTCTTAAAGAGAGCAAAGTAATATTTTCCGACTGGCACCTGATGGGAATATCCTTTGCTGTAATGTCGCTAACATAAAAAGGAATTCTGTCGATTGGTTTGTTCGGGTCGCGTTCAATTATTACGCCGTAGTTCTCCCATTTGTTTGTTTTCGAATCTATCGTATAGAGTTCCCACTTTCCGGATTTGTCGTCGAGGATTGCTTTGTCTGCATCGATTCGCGCGGTAACCTGCCAGACACCGGGTCGTGATGTTGCTTCTCGAAGCAGTATTGTCGGGTTAAAGAGCGTTGAACTTTCCACCTCGAATCGCTGGGAAAAAATCAGTGAGCCATTTTCGTCTGTGATGAATCTTACGTCGTAGGATTCCTGTCCCGGTATATCATCCTGGCCTCGTACGAGCTTGTCTGCCTGGGATGGTATAGCGAATTCCTGGTCTGCGACAAAGATGCCTGTTAGAATCAGCGCGAGGAAAATTACAGGCCAGATAGTTCTCTTGAGACTGACGCCCGACGCCATTATCGCGATAAGCTCGTTGGAGCGAATCATTTTGCCGAACGAAAACGAAGCGGCGACTACCGTAATCATTCCGGAAAAATCGCGAAAATAAAGCAGGCTGTTCAGAAGATAATAATTCGCAATGTTCTTAATAACTCCGATGGTGGAGACCTTATCGATATTTTCGGTGAATTCGTCGAGATTGACGAATAAATCAATTAATATCCGCATTCCTATCAATACGCCGAACGCTATGGCATAACCAATAAGGAAGTTTTTCGCAATGTATCTGTCTAATTTCTTCATTGCTTATATAGTCGACTCAAAATTATTGATTCACTAAAACACATCGCACATAACTGTTATGCAGTCGCGACAGTGGATTCCTGCCTTCACAGGAATGACAACTCTATTCAATTTTTCAACAGGTAATAGTATATGCTTAAAGCTATCAGGCACAGGGTACCGAATCCCGCCCACATTATTGTGATTCCTGAGACCGTTTGCGCGCCAAGATTTTCGGTAAGCTGCTTGCCGCTCATAATGCACACGACCAGAATAGCCGCCGGCACGCAGCTTGCGCCGAAAGCACTGAGGAGGTGGCCTCCTCTTTTCAGGATTCCAAGACCTATGCCAATCATTATCATCAAGATGCAGCCTAATCCGAAAACGAGCCTCGAATGTATTTCAGCTTTCATATCGGCCTGTGCATTCAGAATGTCACTTTTGAGAGCTCCCTCCAGTTCCGCCAGTTCCGGTCCGGCCGCAAAACCGGGTACGTCAGTTACTCCCGAAGCCAGTTTCATCGCATTTATCGAACCTTTGCTGGTATTAAATTGATCGATCGTTCTTTCTATATTTCTCGGGACCTTCAGCCCGGTGACAGAGTGCCACATTTTTATTTCACCTGTTTCCGGATCGGTTGCATTGCGAAGGTCCATTGCCAGAGTGTGTTCAAGGAGATTGCTTTCGATTCGCAGGGAAGCGTCTTTGGATTTGAAATGGTGAATGGTTCTGCCGCTCGCAGTGTCAGATTCGATGAAGTCAATATCGCCGGAGAAATTGATCTGGTTTTTTAAGAGAGTCATATGAGACAGAGTAAATCTTACGGAATTCGGTTCGCCTGCCAGTTCGAAACGCATCTGCGAAAGACTATTGCTGTTCGGATCAGTCTGAATGCTCTCTTCTACATTGTTGCGGATGTCAAAAGCCAGTAGTTCGATTGTAAGTTGAGTCAGAGTGTCACGTGCTGATTTGGCAATCGGCGCAAACTTCGTCAAATCGTTTTTTATCTCTCTCATTTCATCCAGTTTTTTGAATGCGATATTATCCGCTAAGAGTGAACCGAACTCGGTAGTTACAACTGTAGAACTGACCTTTACGGCATGGTCCGTACTAAAACGATATATGTTGTGCGGCGTTATCTGGATTTCATTGCTTTGCTCATGCGGAACAATCTTAATTTTTGCGCTTTCGGTGGTGTTGATTTCCTTAATTTGTATGCCTTCGACCCTGGTGAGCACGACGCCGTAAAGCGTGTCGTTCCTGGCGTCAGCGTAGTCTGCATAGAGCAAATAGTCTTCGTAGCCGGGAATTTGATAATAACCTTTCTGCTCGAGGCTGCGAAAAAGCATTTGCTTGATGTCTGCTTTTAAGGATTTTTCCGCCAACTGCACGAAGGTCGGCATTACATAGAAGCTCAGGAATAAGTTCGATATTGCTACGACAATCGCAAGAAGCAGTCCGGGGAGAACTAAGCTGAGAATGCTTATGCCGCTCGCTCTGCATGCGTCCAGCTCGTTGTCACTGGTGAATCTGCCGTACACAAGTGCTCCCGCAAAGAGTGCGGCCATAGGAAGAACGAATGTAAGTGTTATCGGGAGGAAATAGAACATGAAAATCATGACTTGGCGCGGACCTGCGCCGTATTGCTGGATGGGCTGTAAAATGCTTCCCAGACTCAAAATAAGCGTCAGCGCGATAAGCGTGAGCAGGAAAACTCTAAAGAGTTCGCGAAATATATATTTATGTAATGTTAAAGTCATGCTCTAATCCCTTGAGCATTGTTGTTAAGGACACTTGTCAGAAAGAGTTTGTCTCAATTATTTTCCTTTTCTGCAAAGTATTGTCATTTGACAAAGCGGCTTTTTCCGCCTTACGATGATTTATCGAACGTTCGTCGGATCGATATCTTTAACTTTATCCTTGTATATTTCATAAGGATATTTTTTCAACCTTTCCATGCAGTAGTCGGCAAAACCTTTGTCTGCCTGTTCGGTCATTATAAGATATTTGATGTTATTTTCAAGATCCGGCGAAAAATCCTGCAGCTTTCCCTGATTTTTTGCAAGAATTTTGACTATTCTCCAATTTAATCCGTTTGGGTTGAAGCCTCTGATAGGTCCTAGTATCTGGTTTGGCTCTCCCTTCCACAGGTCGAACCAGAAGAATCCTTCGCTGCTCTGATTAACAAGAGAGGCCTGTACGTCGGGATTTATCGCATATTCCTTTTTTGCTTCTTCGAAAGACCCGCCGGTGTCTATCTGGTTTTTCACATCTTTGGCTGCATCGAGGCTCTTGCACCAGATTTGATCAATTCTGAGGGTTCTGCCGGCTCTGAATAATTCCTTGTTTTCGTTGTAGAAGGCTTCTATCTCTTCTTTAGGAGGTTCCTTTACTTCTGAATATTTTTTATTTCTTTCGTTGTTAAGCAGTGTTTGATCTTCCATCTGCCTGATCTGCTTTAGGAATGCAGGGTCTTTATCCAATCCGGCAGTTTTAACTTGCGCAATGATTAGCGGCTTCATCATCGCTCTGTCGAGTAGTTGGCTGACTCCTTCCTTGGTGTTCAGATTGTTTGGTCTGCTCGGCGGAGCATAGTTGCACAAGGTTTCAAGCCAATCTTTCAAGGTTATTTTCCCGCCAGAAAATGTCGCTAACACCATATTTCTTTCCTGGTCACTGAGCTCTTCGCTAATCTGAGTGTTACGAATGAATTTCATAGTTTGAGGTTGCTTGGGATGATTCAGGAGCCTGTCATGAATCTCAATAACTTTTGCGAAATTCTCAGTCATTTTCTTAACATCGGAACTCTTGTATAAATCTGCGTAAAGTTGATCCAGGATTTTATTGGCTTTAGTGTTTTCGACGAGAGCTTTTGCTTTTGCGTGATCCAAATTCGAATTAGTCTTTAACTGGTTGTCTATCTCGTCTTCAGTAGCGCTGATCCTGTCCTGTGACTTCAGTACATTATTCCTGACCCACAGGTTTACAATCTGATTTTGTCTGTAAGTGTCAACCGCTCGCTTAACATCCTCGTCTTCGAGCATGCCCTGTTTTCTCGCATCCATTTCGAGAGCCTTTTCTCCCAACATGAGCAGAAGCATAGAGTTCGCGTCCATGGGCTTTGTCTGTTCTGTGTAAAGTTTGTAGGGATTGGGCTGGAATTGAGAAACGAGTCTCTGTTCGAGCTCTTGTCTTGTAATATCGTAATCGCCTATTTCCCCGACTACGTCAGATTGTTCTGTGGCTAAAGGCTCATTCGCAGTGCTTTCATCTTTCTCGGCCTTACACTTTATACCCGACTTAACTGACACTTGTTTTGTCGGATATTTCTTTTTGTCATTGTAGCCTTTTTTATCCTCATTAACCATATTAAACCATCAATGTGAGCTATTTGTATGGTCCAGGGAATGAAAAAAAGCATATTTCAATGAGAAATCTCGCGAAAAACAGAAAAAATTTTCACCACCAACACTTTTGAAATCAAACAGAAGTGTTTCTATTGAAGCCGTACAGGATTCCAAGGAAACTACGTAAACCTGTTCAATATAAGCACTTACAATAATTCTAATCTATCCGGCCTGCGACGGTCACAAGTATTGCGAGAGTTGACTAACTGTTAATTAGTCAAGTTAAAATAGAAAAAAGAAGAATTTTTGGGAATTTTAGTTGATTACTGGTTTGGAAGTGGGTAAAATAGGCTTAATCAGAGCATGTTAAATTTGATAAAAAAGTAAATGATTTCAAATTTTTTGTTGATTTGCGTCTGCAAACATGTTATACTGGGCAAATTAGGAATAATATAAATCCGTATGCCAATATTGTTTTGATATTAGGCATGTAATGATTAAGTTGAGGAAGGTGGAAAATGAGGAGACTGATGAAAAGACTGCACACCAGTTTTTCGATCTTCAAAGTTTCACGCCTCTAATTTAGGTTTGTAAAAGGTATTATCAAAG
>JARRRJ010000013.1:0-11317 GCA_037380865.1 Sedimentisphaerales bacterium | reverse complement strand
ATTTGACATTCTCTGGTTCAGGTCGCCGCTCACTACCGCATCAATCCTGACATTCCCCTGAAACATGCTCTCATTACTGATTACGAGAGGTTCAGCAGACTTATTCACTATCGAAATTACCCCTTCCAAATCGCTGCCATATGACAATTGTCTCTGCTTGACATTGAAAGAAACAGAGAACCTCTGCTCTGGCGGAATGAAATCCGGCACAAGGTTGGCTCCGAAAGTATTTGCAAGGTTCGTTTTGATTGAATCAGGACTTACAGCCGGTACGTATTTTTCCCCGTTTTCCGCCAGAATCGATTTGGCACGCTCTGCGGCGAAGGAACCCGGGTCGTTGGAAATTGCTCTGTTCAGGCTCTCTATTCCCTGAACTTTCCGGCCTTCTTCAAGTTGAATCTGCGCAAGAGCCAGGTTCGAGATCTGGTTATGCTCGAAATTATTTATAAGTGACATCGCTGAGCTGAACTCCCTGCTCTGGGTAAGCGCGTACGCAAGCAAAGAAGCAGTCAGCGGCGAATTCGGATCGGCGGAAAATGCCCTGTTGGACCACTGCATTGCTTTCTCAGGCATCGGGATAACAAAGTTATAGAACCAGGCCAAGTGAGCGGGCGTCATAACAGGTGAATTATTTCTGCCTGAGAGGCTCTCGAGCCTGATATCGAACTTTCCCGTTCTGCTAACCGTTTCCGCAATTTGCAGGCATTTGAACTGCCGCATTGGAGAGTTATAGCAGCTAATCGACCATGGAATATAAATATCAGGAGGCAGAGGATCGGACGGATACAGATACGCAAACAACTTCGAGCAATATTCGTAAGCATCCGCGGCTGTGTCATAGAGCTGCATTTGCTCGCAGCTCTGGCAGAACGCCAGGACAGTTTGAACATCCATGGGATTCTCGCGGAAATCCAGCCGCAATCGTTCCAGATATTCCGAAGGACTGACCTGCTGCGGCGTTAACTCGACCAGTTTGCTGAATGCAAATTTATTATACCTGTCATTTTGATAAGCCCGGCGAAAATATTGTTCCGCTTCCTCAGACGAATTAGCCTGAAGCTTAAGTGTGCCCAGTCTTGTCAAAAGTTCTGACTCGAAAACCGGGTTCTTACCCGCGAAAATTCCCAGCATCTGCTGAAGCAGCGTTTGCTTCTGTACAGACGAACCCGTCTGGCCAAGCAGATATGAGACAGCGTTCGAGGCCAGCTCGGTATCGGCATTCTCGTCAACGTACTGCTGGAGCAACGTATAAACCAGGTCAAAGTAGTTGCGGCCTTCCGCGATTCGCTGGAGGGAGTGCTGCTCGGGAAACCTGCATGCACATTTCAGCAATAAAGGACAAACATCAGAAGAATCCTTGTCAAGATTCATCGCGGCCATCAAAAATGTAACTGCCTGCTCATTTTGTACGTATGTGGCATTATCGGAATTGGCTAAATCATATGCTATTTCATAGAACTTCTCGCTCACGGATGGTGAAAATAAAGCTTCCGCCTGGTTGGAATTCGCAAGGGCACCTCCCGGCAACTGTCCTGCTGAAACTGAAGAGCAGAAAACAAGGATCGACAAAATCAAACCGCTTTTTACTTTATGAAATTTTCCCATAAGTTAATATTTTTGTAGCATTTAGCCCGATAAAAGTCAATTTATTTTTGCATATTGAAGACATTTTACAGAAAAAGAGCTTATTGTCTCCAGCGTCCCGAGAAAAGTGAAAGCATCTCATTTCCAAGGAATTTTGCCGCAAAAATGTAGACTATCACCGCCACAGGCACAACTGCGAGAAGTCTCATGCCGTCGTACCACCTCCCGATTGGCAAATTCCTCATCAAAAGCAGAATTGTAACGCAAATTGCTGACATGATTAGCGTTCCCGAGAGTGTTTTCAGAAGCGTTACCGGCAAGCCGCTTAATACCGATGCGTCAAATTTTCTCCGCAAAACAAGAATAAGAATAACCACTTGAAGGTAGGCGCAGATAGCGGTCGAAGCGGCCAGACCCGCCCTGCTGAGGAACCAGATTAGCGTTAGATTCAATATAACATTTGCGAATACCGCTACTAAGGCGCTTTTTACAGGCGTCACAGAATCCTGCATCGAGTAAAACGCTCTCGCGAGAACCTGCTGAGCAAAATAGCCGCTCAGGCCCAAAGCGTAGAAAACCAGGGTAATCGCAACTTTGCTCGTATCATACGCGCTGAATTCGCCATGCTGAAAGAGTGCTGAAATAAGCGGCCTGGCCGTAATTATCAGTCCCGCGGTAGCAGGAAAAGCTACAAAAACAGCTCCCCGAATGCCTTTCGAAATCGTCTGTGTCAGCGCGCTAAAGTCATTTCTTGCTGCATCGGCGCTCATTACAGGAAATATCGCGGTAGCAAGAGAAATTCCCAGAACACCCAGAGGAAGCTGGTACAGGCGCTGTGCATAATAAAGATGTGAGACGGAACCTCGCTTCATGGGATAGTGAATTATCGTCCCGAACAGAGTGAAAGTGGAGCCTTTATCTACTGAGCCGGAAAACCACCATGCGATGAGATCGTCGCCAAGAGTGTTTATCTGCGTCACCGTCAGGCCAAGTATCATCGGTCCCATCAGAAGCAGTATTTTCTTGTAAGGTGCCAGGCTCACCTGCCAGCCGGCGTGAATGACTACGCCGGCCCTTCTGAGAGGCGGAAACTGCATCATCAGCTGTACGAAGCCTGCGATGAGAACGGCTATTGCAACTGCGCCAAGCTGCGCGACTGAATCGAGATGCATGAGCCATCCGGTAGTCAGGATTGTCCCTATGATGAAAATGTTCAGGACAATGGGAGCCAGCGCAGGCGTGGCAAAATGTTTGTGGACGTTCAAAATTCCCGCCAGGATAGCTATCATGCACACGAATAACATGTATGGCAGCATAACCAGGCTCAGCGCCATTATCAGTTTTGTATCGAGTGTCTTTGCGAAGAAATACAGGTAAGTGAGTATACCTACCTGCCCGACCAGGACTATGCCTGCAAGCAGCATAAACATAACCGTCACGACTGTGTTGAGCAGGACAGCGGCCTGCTCCTTGTCGTTGTGAAGCACCTCGGAATAGACTGGGATGAACGAAGCTGAAGCTGCACCTTCTCCGAAAAGTCTTCTGCTGAGATTAGGAATCCTGAACGCGATTATCCAGGCGTCCAGCAAGCCGCTCGCACCGAAAAAATAGCCATAAGTAATATCGCGAAACAGCCCGAAAATCCTGCTCAGGGCTGTCAATAATGCAATTTGCCTGAATCCTCGTATCATAAATTTCTAATTTCTAAATTCTAAATCCTAAACAAATTCAAAATCTAAATCAAAAAGGTTTTAAACATTTGAATTTTCCTAATTTGAAATTGTTTAGGATTTAGAGTTTAGAATTTAGTGCTTTCTTTCATGTTTTTCTTGCCAGGCTGAACGGCCTGCATCGTCCGACGTTATTCAACAAACCCACTGCCATCATATTTACAAGCAGGCTTGAGCCGCCGTAACTGACGAATGGCAGCGTTAATCCTGTTATCGGCATAATGCCCATCGTCATACCAATATTTACTATAACCTCGACAACAAACATTGTGACGATACCGATTGCGAGCAGTCTGCCGAACGGATCGGTGTTGTTGGCCGCTATCCTGAGCCCGCAGGCAACTACAATTACGTACAAACCCATCAAAACCATACCACCCCAGAAACCCCATTGCTCCGCAATAATAGCAAAGATAAAATCGTTATGCCTCTCTCCGAGAAAATCATACTTCACAAACGGGCCTTTGCGAAAACCGTATCCCATTCCATTATTCACACCGCCGGAAGCGACAGCGAATTTCGAGCGAATCAGGTGATAGCCCCAGTCGTTCCTCCATTTGTTCTCAGTGAATTTCTCGCCCACGAGGAGATCGCCCAGCCACGGGTGATTTTCCGCCGCAGAGCGAATGTCGGCCCTCTGCAATAAAACACTGCTTATTCTGATTCGTTGATAAGAACGCATTTTGAGCCACATCATCGGACTCACAAGTAAAGCCATAAGGATGATAAGCAGGAGATGCTTGCCCTTGGCGCCGGCAATAAAAAGCATTGTGAACAAAATCGGCATCATCAACATGACAGTTCCCAGGTCAGGCTCAAGAAGAATAAGACCCATCGGTAACAAAGTCAGCACGAAAGGCCCAATCAGAGCTTTGAACCTGCGATAGTTGCTCCGGTACCGCAAATACCAGGCGAGAGTTAATATATACGCGAGCTTGAAAAACTCAGAAGGCTGTATAGTCGGAAGACTGGGATGAAAAACCAGCCAGCGATGCGCATAAGTCGAGCTTTCAGGCGCAAAAGGCAGAGGAATTATATACCGGCTTACGAACAATACAAACAGAGCCGCTAATCCTATACCAAAAATCCAGTAACTGATTTCTCCAAGACGCCTGTAATTGATTCTATTTACCAGGAAGAAGGCAAGAAGCCCGGCAACTGCGAATATGGCCTGCTTCTTGAAATAGACAATCAGCTTATCCGACTGGCTGGCCGGGCTTTTCTCTATGGGATGACCAACTGAATATATCGTAGCCATCCCGATGACAAGCAGAACCAGAGCAGCCGCCAGGAGGCATATCCGTACGCCTAAAAGTCGTCCTTTTAAAAAATTATACATAACACAGGTATAGTTACTTAAAGTAAGCGTCTAAGGCGTTCCATAGCGATTAAAGCTAAAAAGTAAAAATCAAATATAACTTTAGTCACTTTTTACTTGAGTCACTTTAGGCACTTCTTTTTTCTACTTTAGATCATTTTTAACTTCAATGTTTAATTCTATAACCTATCCCCAAAATGGCAAAAAAATATTTTTTCAAAATCACGGAAAAAGTTCCAAAGGTTTGCAGTTTCGGACAAAGTATTGAAATCAGTGGAGCAGAAAAATGCTTCAAATAATTCGTTCAAATCTGTTTGTATATCGGCGTTCTTATCGCGCGGGTGTGTTATCCGTTAGTGCCCTTTTGAGTCCTTTGAAGCATTGTAAACCTCGTCTGAGTCGTTGCATGAAATCACCAAAGGGATTATCACTGATAAGGTATGTCCAGGTAGAAGTGGGACCGATGAGACCTTCCCTGGCAAAGTCAATGCCGTTCTCGTCAATTCTCGCTGAAGTGAAAGTCTTTATGATTTCGTTATCTATTCTCTGCATTAATTCGTAAAAAGATTTGGCAACTTTCTTATGAAATTCATCCAGGGGATTCAGACCGCCTGTGCTATAAAGAAAGATGCCTTCCCGAATATGGTTAATCTGATCGAGATACTCAGCCCAGCACTGGTCAAGATGGTACAGTGAGATTTGCTTTTCCACCTTTCGCAAAACTTCTTCTTTGACGACGGCGCGAAGCTCTGAAAATCGCTCAGGAGCCTGAGCGGCGAGCAGCTTGAAAGATGTCTTTTCCAGTAAAATATTCTGCCTTCTTTGACAAATAATTTTTCTCTGCTCTTCGAGAACAGATGAATAATTCCACAGTGTCCTTCGAATCTCGAAATTCTGGCCTTCGATAATGCGCTGCGCCCGGGCGATTTCCGTACCTATCACAGGATCATTAATCGGCTCATCCTGCCGGGGAAGCTGATGTTCCTGAGGGATGAGTTCCTGAATTCCGTAACGTACGAGCAAATCGTCCTCAAGGCTGATGAAGAACCGGGATGAGCCCGGGTCCCCCTGGCGGCCTGCACGTCCTCTCAACTGGTTGTCTATCCTGCGGCTTTCATGCCGATTAGTTCCTATGACGTACAATCCCCCGAGATTTTTTACCTTTTCACTCTCATACTCCTGCTCGCCGCCCAGACGAATGTCTGTGCCGCGGCCGGCCATATTTGTCGAAATTGTAACTGCATTGAGCATTCCCGCCCGGGCGATAATTTTCGCCTCCAGCTCGTCATTTTTTGCGTTGAGAACGTGACAGTTAATGCCGCATTGATGCAACTCGGCAGCTAGAACCTCCGATTCATTCACACTTCGTGTGCCAACGAGTATTGGACGTCCCGTAATATGAACACGTTCGATTTCTTCAACCAGAGCCTTAATCTTTGCCTGCCTGTGTGTAAAAACTACATCAGGATGGTCAATGCGCCTACATGGGCGGTTCGGATGAATAACTACGATATCCAAATTATAGAACTGTTTGAACTCTTCGGCCGCCGGTGTGGCCGTCGCAGTCATGGCGCTCACTTTAGGATACAGCTTCAATAAGTTTATTAAAGTTATCGAACCTCTGACCATGCCTTCAGGTTGTATTTGAAGACCTTCCTTGGCTTCGACTGCGGCCTGAAGACCGTACGGCCAGCGTCTTTTATCTGCTACCCGACCGGTGAACTCGTCTATAAGCTCAACCTTTCCGTCCCGAACAATATAATCAACGTCACGCTGAAGCAGGACAACCGCATGAAGTGCGAGATTCATACCTGTTAATATAAAAAGATTTTCGTCATTATGAAGACTTTGGCAGCCCAATTGCGATTCGACTTTGTCTAATCCAGACTCCGTCAAATTGACATTGCGAGAATATTCGTCTGTATCGAAATCCACGTCAGCTTCGAGAGATTGTACGACTTCGATCATGCGATAGTAATCAATCACAGGCTCTGTCGTACTTGCGGCGATAACTAAAGGCACCCGGGCTTCGTCAATAAGATTGGCATCAGCCTCGTCTATGATGACAAAATTGAACGGACGATGAACCTGATCATTCTTTTCCATGCAAAGGTTGTCACGCAGAAAGTCGAATCCCGCTTCTTTTGCAGTGGCATAAGTGACATCAGAATCGTACGCCTTTCGCCGCTCAATGGATTCCATTCCTTCCTGAACAAAACCTACAGTCAAATCCAGAAAATTATAAACCGGTCCCATCCAATTTGCATCTCTTCGTGCAAGATAGTCACTGAACGTCAGCACATGAACACCCTTTCCTGTGAGTGCATTCAGGTAGGCAGGTAATACAGCGACGAACGTTTTACCTTCTCCCGTCTGCATTTCCGCCAGCTTGCCCCTGTGCATTGCTATCCCCGCAATAATCTGAACATCGAAAAGACTCACACCGAGCGTCCTCCTGGTCGCTTCACAAACAAGTGCATAGGCTTCAATCAGCAAATCGTCGAGACTTTCACCATTAGCGGCGCGAACCATCAGCTTTTTCGACATCTCTTTGAGAAAATGATCTTCGATGAGCTCGTACCTGTGTTTCAGCTCATTGATTTTCATTAATATCTTGTTGTACTCTTTGAGGTCAAATTCAATATTTCTGCCCCGAAGAAAATGAAATATCTGCCTCAATTTGTTTATGCTGAAAATCATGGATTTATAATACTATTTCATACCTGCCTTGTATAATATAAACTTTATCCCGCTACAATTATTTTTTTCCTGCAGAATTATGAGCTACTCCGCGCCGCTGATTTGACTCGCGATGTCATCTGTATCCTGACGGACTTAACATGTTAATTCGCGTTGATTATATAGAATATTGCGATTAGAAATGAGACTTTACTGACTCCGAAAACATCTCTAAAAAATGGCTGAATTCTTATACAGCCGCTGATTACAGACAAGTCAAAACGTAGTGAACAGCTTCTGTCCCGACTTGAAAAGTGACATAAATCGGCATGACGTTCCCGGATTTACGAGAAAAGCCGCGAGTTTGAGTAAAACTATTCTTGACCTGAGTTAAATATTATGATAAAAATAGAATAGTTGAGGTAGTTTTACTGTTCGCTTATATTCTTATAATACGCATGCACCAGAAGGAGTTGAGGAAAATGAATAGATACAGATTTCCGACCGTATCGCTTATCGTTCTTTTATCATCGACCTGGATTTTCGCTGCCGGAAATTCCGTGGGTTTGCCCTCCGATTTTCCCCGCCTGACCATCACACAGTACGGTGACACAGCTCCGGGCGTTTTCATAGGCTATTTCGGAGCCACGAACGTTGACTATTACGTCGTTTTGGACCAGTCAGGTTATCCCCTGTTCTTCAGCAAGACCGATCAAATGAGTTATCCGGGTGTAATGTTCAACGGCTTAATTTCAGCACGGGGATATGCCTATTCGAATCCCTCTATTACCAGAGGATATACCCTGAAGGACGAAACTTTCACTGTAGTGGATTCTTTCGAGCTTGTCGGAGATTACAGTTTCGATATTCATGATTTCAAGGTAATGCCGAACGGCCATGCTTTTCTGCTCGGAACATACCCCATAAAAATGGATATGAGTAAAATCGTGTCGGGCGGACGTCCCGACGCACAGTTGACAGGCAATGTAATTCAGGAAATTGACGCCGATAAAAATGTAATATTCGAGTGGCATGCAATCGATCACATCCCGATTACCGATTCCTTTTTCAATCTGACAGCGATGAATATTGACTATGCCCATTTTAATTCCGTTAATATTGACCCGATCGACAATAACCTTTTGATTTCATTTCGCACAACCGGTGAGATTACTAAAGTGAGCCGCACTACAGGTGAAGTAATCTGGCGCTTCGGCGGAAAGGGTAATCAATTTACTTTCATCGGTGAGCACGAAGAGAACGCTCCGTACTACTTCGTCGGTCAGCATTGCATATGGCGGAAGACAAACGGAAACCTCCTGTTTTTCGACAATGGAAACCTTATGGGAGCAGGTACGACGCCGAGCGACCGCACTTACAGCAGAGCAGTCGAGTACGCGATAGACGAATCCAGCAAAACTGCGACACTCGTATGGGAGTATCGTCATCATCCCGATATTTCAACGCCGAGCAACGGCAGGGTCCAGACTCTGTCCAACGGCAATGTCATGATTGACTGGGGAAGTGCCACGCAGAATAAAGCGTCAGTACCCATAGCGACTGAGGTCTCCCCGAAAGGTGAGCTGGTTTATGAAATGTACTTCGACACCTATACGAAAGGCGCGCGTTTGCAGAAGTATATCTGGAACAGCCCGGACCTTGTGAAGTCACAAACTTTCCAGAATGTCGAATCGCAAAATACATACGATGCAATCGAAGCAGGCGCGTCAATTATAGTGAACAGCCTTGAAGGAAAGGAAAGTAACGGGCTCGCTGTAAAAAAACATTTGGACGCCGTACGATTTCCCCGCTTTGGCGGCAAAGCTCCGCAGGTGCTGATAGATCGTTTCACAATCTCATCCTTCGGCATTTCTGAAGTGACATTCGATATCAGTTTCGACATTCAGGGTATGGATTTCAAAGACCCGAACCAGATGACAGTCTATCATCGTTCCACTGAAGGCCAGGGTGTTTTTTCGCCTCTTTCAACTTATTATGACACGATCGCGAAGAAGCTGATTGTCCTGAATGCTCAGCCCGGCGAATTTATCTTCACGTATCCTGATGCGCAGGAGATTCCGCTTGCTCCCGTACTGAAAGCTCCCGAAAATTTGGGCTTCCTCAACTACGTTGAGCCTGTTATCTTCGAGTGGTCACCGAAGGGACTATTCAAGTCGTTTCATGTTCAGGTTGCCAAAGACGCTGATTTCACTGAACTTGTCGTAGATGAACCTGACATTAAGAAGTTCAATTATACTCTCGAATCAATTGAGCCCGAGACAATATACTACTGGCGTGTGAATACGAAGAACGAAGGAGGCACGAGTGACTGGGCGTCTGCTTCGTTCACTGCCGTCGAGCCGAATATCGAAGTTATAACTCCGAACGGAGGCGAGCAATGGCGCAAGGGTATGACATATTTCATAGAGTGGACAAATAACATGAAAGACGATGTCGTAATCGAGCTCTACCGCAGCGGCGTGTTTGTCACAACCATCGCGACAGTCTCGGACGCAAACGCATACGAATGGGAAGTCCTTCTGGGATTAAGACCGGACAACACTTTCTATATCAAGGTCAAAAGTGCCGAAGATGAAACAATATACGACATGAGCGACGAACCGTTCTCGATAGTAAATTAAAATCCGGGCCTCGCAATTGCCGGGAATTGATATAGACTATGTGGGACAGCCAGCGAAAAGAAAGAAGAAGATGAGCACAACAGAATAGGGAACTGTCCATTTGTTCAGAGTGACATAAATCAAATACCTGCTCTATGACAAGTTGACGGGTTTTGTCAACAGTATCAATGTCCCTGCATTAATAGAAAGGCTGCAAGCGTGATGCTTACAGCCTTTCATAATGAATACAATTTGATCTATATAATTCCGGACAAGCCGGAGATTACCAGATAAATCTATTTTTTAGAATTCTTCGCGCCAATGATTTTAACCTTGTCGGTGCCGGATACAACCGCCCCGCCGCTGCTGGCTTGTGCCAGCGACATCATTCTCATCTGGCTTGCCAATTGAGCGGTCAGCGTGGCTTCTGTACTTTCGTCAGTCAAATCCAGTTCCTGTGTTCTGAAGTGGAAAATGATATCGTCGTCACCATCGCCATCGACGTCTTCGAGACTCCAGTGAGCCGGCGCCGCTCCGGCGAATCGTGCCGTCATCGGATCTATCGTTGCCGCATCGAACTGCTCAGTCGTCAGGGCCGCTACCGGCACCACTCCATGGGACTTGAGATTGATGTTGTTCTGTTCGTCGCCGGGCTTGACGTCGATTGCCATCCCCGAATCCAGAGTAACCAGGTTAATGGAGATGTTGCCGCGAAATGTCAGATTTATCAGATCCCCATTGCCATAGAGTCCCGTCAACGTGTGGTATCCGCCCAGAGGCAGGGCAAACGACGTTGCCGAAGGATCCAAGGGCAAATCGTCTACAGCGAAGTTGCTGCCGTAGACTGTTATTACCGGGTTCGGAGTACTACTGTAGGCGATTATGTAACTGTTGCCCATCATTTGCCCGCCATAAAAGTTTACGGTGGCGCCGCCAAGAGGCAGAATCCACGAATAAACCTCAGCGCCGGGATACAGATTCAGTGTACCCAGGACTACCGGGCAGGTGGTCTTTTGCACATCGTAAGCAGTTCCGACATTGAGCTCACCGGTAACCACATCTGCACGGCACGGTATGGCAATAAATGAGATTGCTAAAATACACCCTATAACTATTGACAATTTTGTATGAACATGGTTTTTATTGCTGTTTGCCATCGCTCCATCCCCCCAAAATAGAGCCTGCTGGTTTTTTGTTGTCGAGATTACTTCAAAAACAATAGATTATCGGGGGTGGTTGTAAGGATTGTGCTCCTGTTCGCAGTAATTAATCAAATATCCCTGCAGAATGAGCTATTAAAACTGTTTTCTTTCCCTTTAAAAAACACTCTCACACAAATAAAACTTAAGAAATAATCCAATTGAATGCAAATTACCTTTACCAGG
>JARRRJ010000012.1:0-12641 GCA_037380865.1 Sedimentisphaerales bacterium | reverse complement strand
GGAATCGGTCACATTGCAGGATATGGTTGACAGGAATAAACAGAATAGGCCGTTGCTTTACCAGATTTGAATGGTAGCTTTAAGAGACTTTGGATAGGACAGTAAAATGGAAAATGTGGAATTTGACAGTAATGAGGTAAAGAAAATCGTCGATTCAATCGTTCCCACATACCACGATGATTCCGGGATCAATTTCATTAACGCCTCGAATTTGCCTGAACGGGACAAAATTCTGGAAATCCTCGATCATTTGATGGAATTATTGTTTCCGGGATACACAGGTCGAAGGATTGTCTCTGTAACGAGTATCAGCTTTGTTGTTGGTGAGATACTATGCAAGATATTCGACCAGCTCAGCGACCAGGCAGAGCGTGCTTTCAGGTACGGCTGCAGAATCAAGAACTGCGACGATTGTGACTGTCGCAAAATGGCACAGAGCGCTACGAAACATTTGCTTGTCCGATTGCCCGAAATTCGTGAATTGCTCAAAGGCGATGTCGGTGCCGCCTATGACGGCGACCCGGCCGCGCAGTCTTACGAGGAGATTGTTCTGAGCTACCCCTGTATCACCGCGATAGCAACTTATCGCGTTGCCCATGAGCTTTATTTGAAAGACGTGCCTTTAATCCCGCGAATTATGAGCGAGTGCGCACATTCGAAAACAGGAATTGATATTCATCCGGGCGCGAGAATCGGCAAGAATTTCTTTATCGACCACGGCACAGGCGTCGTTATCGGGGAAACTACGATTATCGGTGACAATGTGAAAATATACCAGGGTACGACACTCGGCGCAATGAGCTTTCCCAAGGATGAGAGGGGCAACATAATCAAGGGCGGCAAAAGGCATCCGACCATAGAAGACAACGTAACGATCTACGCGGAAGCTACTATTCTGGGTGATGTCGTTATCGGAAAGAATTCTATAATAGGTGGAAACGTATGGATAAAGGAATCCGTGCCGCCGGGAGTGACTGTGCTTACGCAGAACGCTGAATTAATTTACAAAAAGAACACAACCAAAGTGACATAATACACCTGGAGAATATTTTTGAATACAATACTCGAGAAAATAAGTAGACTTAAAAACAAACACAGCGCTGTCATTCTGGCACATAATTATCAGCCCGGCGAAATACAGGATATCGCGGATTTTACAGGCGATTCTCTTGGCCTGAGCATAACCGCATCGAAAACAGACGCGAGCGTAATTGTTTTTTGCGGCGTATTATTTATGGCAGAAACAGCAGCAATTCTCTCACCTGATAAGGTTGTGCTGTTGCCTGAGAAACATGCAGGCTGTCCTATGGCTGATATGATAACAGGCGAAGAATTAAAGAAACTGAAAGAAAAACATCCTGATGCTCTGGTTGTATGTTACGTGAACAGTTCTGCGGAAGTGAAGGCGGAAAGTGACTATTGCTGTACGAGCGCAAATGCAGTCGAAGTTGTAAGTTCGCTTAATAATTATGGCGCATCCTGAATGCAGTGAGCCTGTGAGGTTTATTTCGGACCAGATACTGAGCACAGGTCAGATGCTGAAATTTGCGAAGCAGAGTAAAATCCGAAAGTTCATTGTTGCGACAGAAATTGGAATAATCCATACACTCAAAAAAGAAAATCCTGATGCTGAGTTTATTGCGGCTGCTACGAGAGCTCTCTGTCCAAATATGAAAAAGATTACTTTGGAAAAAGTCTTATGGACTCTGGAAGATTTGGAGAATACTTCTGCTGGGAACTCCAAATATCGTGTTACAGTTCCTGATGAAATTAGAACAAAAGCAAAAAAGTCACTTGATAGAATGGTTGAGATATTGCCCAAAAATTAGAATGAAAGTTATCGAAGAAAACTCGGTTGGTATCGTTCAAACGCAGACAATCCGCGTTGTCGAGCAGGAAGAACCGCTCAAACTGGATTGCGGCAAAACTCTCGCACCGATTGATGTCGCTTACGAAACCTACGGCCGGCTCAATGAAGCAGGGGATAACGCTATCCTGATTTGTCACGCTCTTAGCGGAAACGCGCACGTTGCAGGACGAAATAATCAAGATGATAAAAAGCCCGGCTGGTGGGACAACATGGTCGGACCCGGAAAGGGTATCGATACGGATAAATACTTTGTTATCTGCTCCAATTTTTTAGGCGGTTGCAGCGGCACTACAGGTCCTTGCTCTGAAAATCCGGCAACTGGCAGGCCTTACGGACTCGATTTTCCAATCATTACAATAGCCGACATGGTCAGAGTCCAGAAACTCCTGCTTGACAAACTTGGAATAAGACAGCTTTTGGCAGTTATCGGCGGCTCAATCGGTGGAATGCAGGTATTGCAGTGGACGATTTGCTATCCTGACTTTATGAAAGCAGCTATTCCTATCGCTACAACTACACATCTTGGCGCGCAGTCTATCGCCTTCGATGCTGTCGGGAGAAATGCGATACTCGCGGATCCGAATTTTTCCGAAGGCAAATATAACAACGAAAAAAACCCGAACCACGGCCTGGCTATCGCACGCATGATAGGACATATAACGTATCTGTCCGAAAAAGGAATGCGCGAGAAATTCGGGCGTCAGCTCAGGAATGGAAGTACATACAATTATGATTTAAACTCGGAATTCGCAGTCGAGACATATCTTGACCACCAGGGACAGAGTTTCGTGGAAAGATTCGACGCTAACAGCTATTTGTACATAACCAAAGCCGCTGATTATTATGATTTGAAAAATGGTTTCGGCTCGTTGAATGAAACCTTCGCAAAAACAAAGTGCAGATTTCTCGTTATCAGTTTCTCAAGTGACTGGCTTTTTACTCCCGAGCAGGCCAGAACGATTGTCAACGCGCTGGTAGCGAGCGGAAAAGACGTGAGCTTCTGTGATATATATTCTCCTTACGGCCATGATGCTTTTCTGCTTGAGGCGCAAACACTCGGTTCTTTTATTTCAGGTTTCCTGAACGAAGTATATAAGCCGGAACATCTGAGACAAAATCCGGTTCCCAGTGCTCGTGTCGATTATGAAGTTATTGAATCGCTAATTGAGCCGAACAGTTCTGTTCTTGATATTGGTTGCGGCGACGGAGCGTTATTGGCGAACCTTATGGCAGATAAAAATATTAAGGGTGAAGGCATAGAACTGGACGAAAAACTTGTTTTGGATTGCGTTAAAAGGGGATTACCTATTATTCAGCACGATATCGAAGAAGGCCTGGAGAATTACGCTGATAAAAGCTACGACTACATTATTCTCTCGCAGACTCTTCAGACAGTTAAAAATACGGAAACAGTACTCAGAGAATTAATGCGTGTAGGAAAGAAGGTAATCGTAAGTTTCCCCAATTTCGCCCATTGGCGATGCAGACTGCAATTATTAGCCGATGGTCGCGCACCTGTTACAAAACAATTGCCCTTTGAGTGGTACAACTCGACAAACATACATTGTTTGTCTTTGAAAGATTTCGAGCAATTCTGCAAAAAGCTTGGCGTCAGAGTCGAAAGGAGAATTCCTTTGGCAAAAGCGAGCCTTCGTCCCGTGAGATTTGCGCCAAATCTCTTGGCCGAACAAGTAATTTATGTGACAAGTAAGGAATAAATTATGGACGAGAATGTAAAATATCATCTTGATACTCTGGCCATCCATGCCGGACAAAAGGTAGATTCGGATACATTAAGCAGAGCCGTTCCCATTTACCAAACAGCCAGCTACATGTTTAAGGATACCGAACATGCGGGAAATCTTTTCGCGCTGAAGGAATTCGGAAATATTTATACGCGCTTGATGAATCCGACGAATGATGTTCTTGAAAAAAGACTGGCAGCGCTCGAAGGAGGTGCAGGGGGATTGGCCTTAAGCTCGGGCCAGTCTGCCATTTACGTCAGTATTTTCAATATATGCGGCGCAGGTGATCATATTATCGCTTCCAACTCACTTTATGGCGGAACTGTAACGCTTTTCAGCCATACTTTCGCCAAGCTCGGAATCGAGGTAACATTTGTCGACGCGAGAGAGCCTGAAAATTTCGAAAAGGCAATTAAAGAAAACACGCGTCTGATGTACGTCGAAAGTATAGCTAATCCGAAAAATGACGTTTTGCAGTATGACAAAATCGCTGACATCGCGCACAAGCATGGAATGCCGCTGATTTGCGACAACACAGTTACTACGCCAATATTATTCAGGCCCATTGAGTACGGTGTCGATATCGTAGTTCATAGCTGCACAAAGTTCATCGGCGGTCACGGCACAAGCATTGGCGGCGCGATTGTCGATTCGGGTAAATTCGACTGGACCAATGGAAGGTATCCCGAGCTTACCGAACCTGATCCGAGCTATCACGGCGTAAAATATGTCGAGTCTTTTGGCAATATGGCCTATATCATAAAAGCCAGAACTCAGTTTCTTCGCGACATGGGTTCATGCATGTCGCCGTTCAATGCGTTCCTGTTCCTCCAGGGTCTGGAAACCCTACACTTGCGCATGCCCAGGCATAGTGAAAATGCGCTTGCGCTGGCGCGCTGGCTTGAGAAACAATCCCAGGTGAGTTGGGTAAATTACCCGGGTCTCGAATCTCATCCTGACTACAAACTAGCGAAGAAATACTTCCCGAAAGGACAGGGTGCTATCCTCGGCTTTGGTATAAAAGGCGGAAAACAAGCCGGAATAAAGTTTATAAACAGCGTGAAACTGGCGAGCCACCTGGCAAATATCGGTGACAGCAAAACACTCGTAATTCACCCTGCAAGCACTACGCATCAGCAATTAAGTGAAAAAGAGCAGCTTGCAGCCGGAGTTACCGAAGATTATATTCGAACTTCTGTTGGAACCGAGCATATAGATGATATAATAGCTGATTTCGGGCAGGCCTTAAAAAACATAGAATAAATGCTCATTACAAAATATAAGGTTTTTGTCATTCCTGCGAACTCGTGCTTCGTAGCGAGACTTCGCAGAGTAGTAAGCAGGAATCTATTGTTACGATGTTTATAGGAACTTAAAACCAATAACTAAGGACTAGAAACTAATATGTGGGATTATACAGACAAAGTAATGGACCATTTTTTCCATCCGCGTAATGTCGGGGAAATTGAGAATCCTGACGGTGTCGGCGAAGTGGGCTCGCTGGCCTGTGGAGATGCTCTGAAATTGACCTTCAAGCTTGACAAGAGCGGCAGAATAGAGGATGCCAAGTTTAAGACTTTCGGCTGCGCCAGCGCGATTGCTTCATCTTCAGTTTTGACGGAACTGATAAAAGGCAAGACTATAGATGAAGCCGCGAAGGTGACGAATAAAGACATCGCAGACTACCTTGGCGGCCTGCCGGAGCAGAAAATGCACTGTTCTGTAATGGGAAGAGAAGCTCTCGAAGCGGCAATTGAAAATTATCGTACGGGTGGCACGAAGAAACACGAGCTGGAAGGCAATATCGTATGCACGTGCTTTGGTGTCACCGACAAGGAAATCGAACGAGTGATAAGAGATAATGACCTGACAACAGTTGACGAAGTTACAAATTACTGTAAAGCCGGCGGCGGCTGCGGCGGATGTAGAGGTGAAATCGAAAAAATTATACAAAGCGTTCAGGGCGAGAAACTGAAAGAGAAAACTCCAGCCGCCCCGAAAAAAGGAGAAAAATTAACTAATATACAAAAAATACAGTTGATTCAGCAGACTCTGAACGAGCAGATAAAACCTTCTTTGCGTGCACATGGCGGCAATATAGAGCTCATCGATGTCGTGGGAGATAAAGTCATTGTTGCATTCAGGGGTATGTGCGCCCAGTGCAGACTTGCAGAATTTACTATGAAGGATTTGGTCGAAGCCAGGCTCCACGAATATGTTTCCGAAGATTTATACGTGGAAGAGGACAAAGATTCCACGAAACAGCCGCACAATCATTTGGAATAGAAAAACTTTTTACACCTTTGCGGGATAATGAAAAATGAGAACAATATATTTTGACAATAACGCCACAACAAAGATGGACGAGCAGGTATTCGAGGAAATGAAACCTTATTTCTGTGAGCTTTACGGCAATCCGTCAAGCATGCATACTTTCGGTGGACAAGTAAGCCACAAGATAGGTGCTGCGCGTGAGCAGGTAGCGGAGCTTCTTGGCTGCGAGCCGAGCGAAATCATTTTCACCAGCGGCGGAACGGAAAGTGACAATACAGCAATAAAAGGGACCCTGGCAGCCGCTCCGAACAAACGAAAAATCATAACCACGAGAGTCGAACACCCGGCAGTTCTGGCAGTCTGCCGCGAGCAGGAAAATCACGGATATACTGTCATCGAGCTTGGTGTCGATAAGAAAGGCAGACTCGACATTTCCGAGCTGGAAGAACAACTCGACGAAGACACCGTGCTTGTGACTATCATGTACGCCAATAATGAAACCGGCGTTATATTCCCCATCGAGCAGATTGCAGAGATGGTGACATCACGCGGAATAGTGTTCCACACCGATGCAGTTCAGGCAGTAGGCAAAATTCCGCTTGATTTATCGAACAGCAACATAGATCTATTAAGTATCTCCGCACATAAGCTTCACGGCCCGAAAGGTGTCGGTGTGCTTTATATCAGAAAAGGAACAAGACTCTCACCATATCAATTGGGAGGCCACCAGGAGTCAGGCAAGAGAGCTGGAACCGAAAATGTCCCCGGAATAATCGGGCTGGGAAAAGCCTGTGAAATTGCGCAGAAAAATATAAGTCAGGAAAATATTAAAGTGAAAAAAATCAGGGACAAACTCGAGAAAGCTATTCTGGAGAGGTGTTCCGATTGCATGGTAAATGGTGAAAAAGAGCATCGTCTGCCCAACACGAGCAACATCAGCTTCGAGTATATCGAAGGTGAAGCAATCTTGTTATTGCTCGACCAGCACGGCATCTGCGCCAGCAGCGGCTCAGCATGCACGTCAGGCTCACTCGAACCAAGCCATGTATTGCGAGCGATGGGCGTTCCCTTCACAGCCGCGCATGGTTCAGTACGTTTCAGCCTGAGCAAATATAATACTGAAGACGAGATTGACTACACGATAGAAACCATGCCGGCGATTATAAATCGCCTGCGAGAATTGTCTCCATTTGTCCCGAAATAAAGTTATGAATAAAACACTTGATGAAAAATATGAGCTTCTTCAGCAAAACCTGAAGAAACTTGAAAAAACTGTAGTCGCTTATTCAGGAGGAGTGGACAGCACGTTCCTTTTGAAGGCGGCAGTCGATGTGCTCGGTTCGGAAAATGTGCTCGCTTGCATCGGAATAAGCTCGTCTCTTTCAAAAACGCAATATAACCGCGCGATTGAATTCGCGAAATTAATCGACGCAAAAGTTGAGGAAGTCAAAGTCCAGGAAATTTATGACGCTGAATATTCCGCAAACTCTCCGGATAGATGTTTCCACTGCAAATCCCACCTTTATTCTGTACTGAATGAAATTGCACAAAAGAATGATTTCGGCGCTGTAATCTGCGGCTGCAATTTCGACGATAAAGATGATTTCCGTCCCGGCAACAGAGCGGCCGACATTAAAGGCGTATCGTCTCCCTTGATGGAAGCGCAAATGACAAAAGACGATATCCGCGAAATTAGCAGAAAATTGAACCTTCCGACATCGGGTTTACCAGCATCACCATGTCTGGCATCGAGAATAACCTACGGCCTGAAAATCACAGAGCAGAGACTAAAGCAGGTCGAGCAAGCCGAAGATTTTTTAAGAGAGTTAGGCTTTGTAGAATTCCGAGTCCGTCATCACGACACAATAGCAAGAATAGAAGTAAAACCGGAAGACCTCGAAAATTTGATTAAAAATCCGAATCGCAAGTTGATTATTGAAAAGCTAAAATCCCTCGGATTCAAATTTGTTACAGTTGACCTCCAGGGCTTCCGCTCAGGCTCACTAAACGAAACCCTGACAGAATCCCAAAAACAAATCAGCATTTAAATCATTAAACTATTTAACCGCAAAAAGCGCCGGGTCCGCAGAGAAATTATGTATAGTCTCTTTACGTCGATAAGAACCATTCTATTCATTAATGAACAAATATTACAGTATTGCTACTTGCCTTTGTATAAAGCTGAAATCTCATCTTCATTGAGTGCGTAATTGTATATTCTTACGTCGTCGATAAGACCTTTCCATTCGCGTCCTCCATACTGTAGATTTTCACCAATACAAACAGGAAGATCGCTGATATTTATTCCCGTGCTTGGTCTTATTATTTCTTCCGCTTGTCTTGAAACATCGAATTCGCCGTCAATATATGTGCGTATTTGCCCTCTGTTTCTGCTGTCATACACACCGACTACATGGTGCCATTGTCCTGCCTCATACTTTCGTGGATTAGAGGGAGTCATATTGTTGATTTGAAAATGATAATTGTCCTCCGGAAAACCGGAATAAAGATACCATGCATTGCCTTTACCGACAATAGTAGCCCAGTCATCATTTACCGGTTCCGTTTTTACCCAGACGGAAACTGTTATACTTTCGGTAATATCGAAATTGTGTTTGTTGGTAATAATTACATAATCTCCGTCGCCATCCAGATATATCGCACCGCCGGTTTTTCCGCCGGCAGGTTTCCATTTTGCATCGCCGATTAACTTGCCGTAATTGGCGTTTCCCGAGCTATCGGCTGCTATAGTACCTTCGGTTTCATCGAATTTCCACCATCCGACCAATCCAGTCAGTTCTGCCGTCCCGAATAAGCAAGTGTTCTGCCATGCCAAATCCCCTCTATCACACCATGTAACTTTGCAATCGCGATCGCCGCCGTCATCATCGTCATTTACATGAACATCGAAACCTATTTTAGCATTGGGATAAGCTCTTGTGCCAATCACAGCCCAAGGGAATTTAACTTCAAGATTGTAATTTTTATTGATGTTTAACGAGGCAAGTTTGTATTTAATACCGTCAGGAACTTTTTTGCCGTTTGCAAGTCCAATCACCGGATTTTCTCCATTCCATTTGAAATAGAAATGATAATCATTGTCGTCATAATCACCTGTTTTTGAATTATCGGCATCGATAAAGATTTCTATTGAATCATCCTGAGTAAAATCAGGGGAATCACTCTGTCTTGCTTCATCGGTCACTTGGACAAAAACATATAGGTTTTCATTGTCCCACATAGCCTTGTATGTTGCAGATACACTTTTGTCAGAAGATTTTGGCGCAGCAATTTTGTTAGTCAGGGTTTCCTCGCGGATGTGAGACCATGTATTTTCTGCAATACCGTCGATTACCGCGGGAGTATATGTTCTCATTAAATCAACGCTCCGGTGAATCATCGCTCTTTGGCCTATTGGTGGATTATTGCGCTTAAATTGTTCCGCGGCTTCTTTTGAAAATTGTATTGTTCGAGAATTTCCCGATTGTATTATTTGTATCGGCGGCTTAGATCCTGAATTTGCTTCGATACGTGTGGTCAGAACGAGTGCGGTTGGAACAATTAAGAGAGCTGTCACAAAAATTGCTGCTGCCGTGACGATGCCCGGACGTTTGTAGAATTTCTTTCCTGGCTTTAACATGATTTTTATCCTTTCCTCAATATTTTTAACAGGTCCGACAATAGCGAGCGACGGTATATTTTGGTTATTTTTGTGTTCTGAAATTAGTATGTTCACAATAGCTTTGCTGTATTCTCTGGCTCTTGCACCCAATCGGGCAATAGTCATCTCATCACAGCATTTTTCCCTCTCCGCGCGGATTTTCTTATTTGCCCACCAGACAAACGGATGAAACCAGAATATTCCCTGTGTGATTATCTGTAAAAGATTAATCATTGCATCAAAGCGAATTATATGACATAGCTCGTGGCCTAAAATTCCATGCTGCTGCTCATTATTATTGACCTTTGTAAAATCATAAGGAAGATAAATACCACCTCGCAATACTCCCCATACGAACGGCTGGCCTATACTTTCAACTATCCACATTTTAGGGAACTGTTTCAGCCTCAGGTCACAAAAGACATCTTCAATACGCACTTGCAATATGGCCGGCAAAGGTTTCTTCTTACGCCTGAGCCATAGTTCGGTTCGCAAGGCTTTTATCAGGACGACAGTGATATATATAAACATTCCGATAAGCCACGAGATTCCCAGCCATTGGCGAATTGTAAGCTCTGTAACGGTTTCAGAAATGACTGTCATTGAAAACTCTGGTTCTTGTATAGATTGTGGTACATCTCTTTCTGTTGCTTCCGGTCGGAACATATTGTTGGCAGCTGTTGTTGTTTCAGTGACCGGCACCGTAGACATCTGTTCATGCGGGCTTCCCTTTGGAAGAATCGCCACCGGTACACTAAAAAAAGGCGGCATAAGACATTTAGCAAGGACAATCATCCAGAGCAGATAACGAACATGGGAACTTTTATTCTTAAGTATCCAGTTTATTATCGCTATTATCACTACGAGAGTAGCTATCTGCCAGCTTTGTGTGAGCAGATAATTCGCTATTTGAGTCAGGTACGTTTCCATGTTTGCACCTCCACAAGTAAATGTGTTTATTTATCTACTAATTTCTTCAGTTTTTCTATATCCTCAGCATTTATTTTGCCGTGCTGTGCAAGATATTGCATCAGAGGAACCGGATCGCCGCCGAAAAGCCGCTGTAAAAAATCACCTACAGAGCGTTTAATCACTAATTCTCTTTTAACTGCGGGAATAAATACATAAGCTTTGCCTTTGATGCGGTGTTTTAAATAACCCTTTCTTTCCAACCGCCGAAGCAGGGTCTGGACAGTAGCGTACGCGATTTTTCTTTCGGCGGGCAGATTGTCGCATACTTCCTGCACTGTTGCTTTGTCAAGCTGCCAGACTAAACTCAGGATTTCAGTTTCGGAAGGACTTAAGGTTGGCAGATTTTTTCGTACCATAATATTCTCCTTTTACAATCGTATTGTACAAACGTACAATCATAATATCGTACATTTGTACAAGATGTCAACAATAAAAATAAAAAATTTTTTATCGGGCGAAAAAATTGCACCTCATACGTGAGTAAACCCACTTGGCTCCGTCTTATCAAAATAGCATTCTTGAGGTCCTATCGTGGTTTTTTCGATAGATTTGTTGAAAAGCAATTGTCGGATGTGGGTGCAAAGGTGGCATTTGGCGGCGTAAAAGGGCAGTTTGTGGTAGCCGAGAGATTCTGCTTTTTTTAGCAGGCCATAAGGGCCTTCGTTGAAGAGGGTGTTGATTATTTCTTTTTGTTCGGGAGTGAAATTTTTCCAGATTTCTTCCAGTAGAGACGCACGGCTGTGCGTCTCTTTTGTGTTCACATTACCTATGATTATGCCGCTGCATGTGCCGCTGAAGACATTTCCGGATGGGTCTATGTGGACTCCTTTTGCGCCGAGGAAACTTGATTTGCAGGTTTTAGAAGCGAAGGTTTCTGCCGGCTTTGATGCAACTGCTTCAGCGAGCTTGCCAGCGGCCCGGCCTGTGAAGCGGCAGGGGTATTCCTTTATTGCTTTTATATATTCCTGCATTCGAGCGGCAGGGGGGACGTTTTGCATTTCTATGGGATTATCCAAATATTCTTCCCAGCGAACGAGCACACGCTCTGGTCCTAAGATTTCTTTTGCGGCAGAAGCTAATTTTCGGACTGGCTCGATATCGACATATTCCTGGTGGAACGGATCCACGCTGATTTTTAATCTGTGCATGCCAAGCTCGTCGAGTCTCTTTATGCGGCTGTGTGCGATTTTGTTATCAGTCGCCCAGTATCCGTTTGTCTCAATCAAATCGACTTTGCCAAGATTCTGCTTTTGAGCTTCTTTCAGGATATGTTCGAGATGCTCCCAATAGAGAAATGCTTCGCCTCCTGTTAAATGAATTCTTGCATTTTCACCTGCAAGTATCTTCAGCGATTGCCATGCGCTGATAGCCATATCTACTGGCATAAGGCCGCCTTTGTCCGGGCTGCAATGATAGTAGCAGAACTCGCATGAGCAATTGCATTTGTAAGTTAAAAGTAATCCCGCCGAGCGCCACAGCTTGAACTTCGGCTCATTGCGTTTCAACTTGCTGTTATAAATATTCTCTGATAATTCTGTCATCCCACTTGTCGCCCTTCGTGCTTTCTGAGATGAATCTGAATTACCGTGATGTCGGCGGGTGTTATCCCGCTTATTCGGGATGCCTGGCCGAGAGTCGAGGGTCGGAAGGCAGAAAGTCTTTCTTTTGCTTCGTGACGAAGATGTGAGATTTTGCTGTAATCCAAATCTGTCGGTATGTTCCTGTTCTCCAAAGTCTTCATGCCTGCAACCAAACGTTCCTGCTTGCCAAGATAGCCTTCGTATTTTGCATCTATTATGACGGCTTGCAACACGTCATCAGAGATTTTCATTTCTCTGATTTTTTCATCTTCTTTGAGTTTATCTGCAAGCTCGCTGTGCGGCCTGCGCAAATTGTCCCATAGACTTACGCCATCTGAATGGTTTTCCCGGAGATAGTTTTTGACCATATCTATTTGCTCGAGTTTTCTTTGAAATCTCATCCACCTGTCACCATTTACGAGGCCGACTGATTTTCCAATTTGTGTTAATCTTCTGTCGGCGTTATCTGCTCTAAGTGACAAGCGATACTCGGCGCGCGAGGTGAACATGCGATATGGCTCATTTATTCCTTTGGTGAG
>JARRRJ010000011.1:0-21892 GCA_037380865.1 Sedimentisphaerales bacterium | reverse complement strand
ATGGGATAATTGTAGTTCCAGACGAGCATCTGGTGGAGCTTATAGGCTTTCTCGAAATCATACTGAATCCATACGCTGTTCGGTGCACCGGGATTGCTGAGCCACATATCAGGCTGGCCGTTCAAATGCAGATCCATATGGTTAGGATCCAATCCTGATTCGTTTATAGTATCATTCGGATCATAATTCCCATAGCTTCCTGATGCGCTGGCTTTTATGTCCGCTGCCGGAATCTTACGGGCAAATGGTTCGACTGTGAAACTCCATACGCTTCCCTGAAAAGTGCCCGGACTGGAAGGAGCGTTGACTTCATCGACACGCCAGTAATAAGTCGTGCCAAATTCGAGCATGCCCGGATCAAAGCTGTTGGCATCCAGTCCTTCAAACACGGTCGTACTCAATGGATTTGAAACAGTGGCATCATTGACATCGTCAGAATCGGTCCCGATGAACAAATTGTGCGTATCAGCATACATTCCGGGCATCCAGCCTATGACTGCATTTCGCGCAACATCTGTCTCGACATCTGCGGGACTGGGTGACGAGGCTTTCTTGCGATCAACCAGTTCACCGAGCATATATTTGATAGTGTTTAGATAGAGCACCCAGCCCTGGTCGGTCAAGTTATACCCTCGTGCCGGGTTAGTATCCCTGCCATTACCTGCAACTTCATGCGCGCCTATGCTGAAGGTCATTCTCAGGTTCGTAGCGTAAGCACCAGCTCCGTTATAGAACTCGACGCCCTTTTTCCATTCTGCTATCCATATCCATTCGTTTCCTACCGTCTTTGCAATCAGTGTACCATTTCCAACATCGGCAGTGCCGATAAACGTGCACTGGCCAGAACCCAATAAGGGATCGGCGACCTTTACCTGATTATTAGCATCAAGCGACACCCTATAGAAGATAGGATGTCCCGGTGTTACTGCCTGCAACAGGGGTGAACCCTGGTCGCCATTGTTATTCGGAAGTTCGGAATCTCCATTGTTGACCCATTTCCAGCGTGAGCTCCTGAGCACGTATGGACAACAGTTTAACATTGGAGCGGTAACAGAATTCCATAATGAAACTTCTGCGGCATCGGTTGCGTAAGTGCCGCTCTGAATTGTGCCGCTCACGATTACAAGGTCAGCTGCATTAAGTTCATTTACCTTTTCCTGGGTGAGTGCATCCCAGTTTCCCTGCCTGAAGTCTACAGTATAGCCTTCGGCCTCGAGCTTGTCGACCCATTCCTGAGAATCATTGACGCCATCCTCGTCGGCATCCCAGTTCATCGCTACCCAGATGATGGTCTTGGCGTTAACGGAAGACATAGAAATAAGAGCCAAGCCCAACATTAAAAAAACAATTCTCTTGTACATAACACGTCTCCTTCTTGCTATAATAGGGTTGATGTAGTGTAATATTAAATTCAACGAAAGACTCAAAATGATTGTTTTAATTTGCGACCGCAAACTATCAAAAATCCTCCTGCTCCTGACTACATTTTTGAAATGTTATTTACCTCCTTCCTGTAATAAAATGAAAGCTGAAAAGCAGAAGACATAAACCGCGGAATTTATGCTTTCCTTTACAAAACACCCATTCCGCCTGGTGAAAACTACCAATCCCAGATATCTTCGATTTTCAGACGCTCTTCAGGGCAACTTATTTCCACACGATACTCGTGGCAACAGAAGACACCACCACAGCGATATACATAACCACATGTATATTGAACCACAAAGTTTACGTGTTTGTCAAGAAAAAACTCAAACTTGTGATTTTTTCATAAGATATGCCAAAGTAAGCACTTGTGTGCATCAAGTACATACTTATTGCTCGGGGAATCGTTATGAACATGCTTTATCGGGCAAGATCGTGATTATCCGACGAAGCTCGGAGCAAATAGGCCACAGGCTCAGAAATTCTCAGCCTTTATTTAAGCAAGGCGAGACGAACATATGATTACGGGCACAGTTAATAAACAAGCTTAGTATGTCGAGCGCTTCATCCATTGCACGGTAAAAGGTTACTTTCTGCAGTTTATGAGAGGAATCTTAACATGTCAGATACTCAATGTGCTTACTTTGTCTTTTATCTTTGGAATTTGTCTTGGCCTGTTGTTTTCGCGACCATGATTAAGACTGCCAATAAGGTTTTGTTATCCTGTTTTTCCAAAGATTAGAGCTGACCTGTCAGCAATAAAAGCGAGCTGCAACCACAGCCGAGAGCATATTTCTGGTGTCCGGGATAACCTGAATCAATTCCGTATCCCGGCGTTTCTTTATTTCTGCGATAAGACCTGAGCCTTTCAACGCCACTGTAGCAACAAAAGGAATATCGCTCTCGGAAACTTGCTCAATCATTTATATTAATTTCAGTGAAGAGCACTCCATCTTGCCTATCTCATCGAATAAGCATAGTTCTGCCTTTTGAATATTTTTCTCTGCTTCTTCAAGAAAATGTTCTAAAGATTCCAGGTCTACTATGTATTTCCCGACTCTTGGTCCCTTCTTGAAGTGGATGCTGCTTAAAATTGAATTGCTACCGCTGAAGGACTCCAACGAAAATCCTGTTCGCTGATTAGCTTCTCGCATTTCCCGAGTAAAGAAACCAGCTATCTTTTTTTCATGAAGCAACTTTGCAAGATGTATTATTACAGTCTTCTTTCCATATCCGGGAACACCAGTTAAAAGGATTTTCTTGGGTCCGGCTTTTTGTATGACTTTAGTCTTTATGAAGTTCTTCAAAGAGTGTGTCCGTTTGTTCAATCACAGTCGTAAGCTTTTAGAACGACATGTTCCTGTACGACACCAATATAAGGCGGTGAAGTACCAGGAATGTCAGAGTTAACGTAATGAATTTAAGAGTATTACGTTCTTCTATAACGTTTATAGTCGATATCCAGCTCTCGTACTTTGTATCCTATTATCCTGGCTGTAGTTCCCAGGTCTCTTGCTGCGGCCGCCAGGCTGCCGTTGCAGCGTTTGAGCGCGTCCACAATGATGTCACGCTCGTACAGGTTCACTCTTTCGCGCAGAGAGCCTGTTCCGATTGTGTCGGAAGCATCCGAAGTCTGAAGCGTTGGTGGAAGATGATGGCCGTGTATCACGCCGTCGTTGGTTAAAAGAACTGCTCTTTCGATGCAATTTTCGAGTTCCCGTACATTCCCCGGCCAGTGGTAAGCTACCATCATATTAATGGCAGGCGTGCTTATTCGTCTGACATCCTTGTTCATCTTTTTTGCATACTGTTCGACAAAGAAATCCGCCAGCAACAGAATGTCATCCTTGCGGTCTCGCAAAGGAGGCAGGAAAATCGGGAATACGTTGATCCGATAGTATAGGTCTTGGCGAAAAGTTTTGTCCATCACGCCTTTTTCCAAATCCCGGTTGGTTGCGGCTACGATGCGTGTGTTTGTTCTTATTGTATGATTGCTTCCAACTCTTTCGAACTGGCGTTCCTGAAGAACACGTAAGAGTTTTACTTGTGTCATAGGCGAAAAATCACCGATTTCATCTAGAAAAAGGGTGCCTCCGTCGGCTTCTTCCATCCTTCCCTTGCGACTCTGTATAGCACCCGTAAATGCACCTTTTTCGTGGCCGAACAGTTCGCTCTCGAGCAGATTTTCATTTAGAGCAGCACAATTTACTTTTATAAAGGGTCCCTCGCTTCTCGGACTGGAGTAATGTATCGCATGAGCGACCAGCTCTTTGCCTGTACCTGATTCGCCGCGAATGAGCACAGTAGTATCACCAGCGGCCACCTGGTGAATCTGGCTATATACGTCACGCATAGTGCCGGAATTGCCAATTATATTTTCCGGGCGGAATTTATCCTGGAGTTCATGACGCAGACGAAGATTCTCGCTCTCAAGCTCTTGCCTGCGAAGGAACGCTTCCTGTCGGGACTTTACATCATTGGCAATCATGCTTGCGATAATGCTCAGAACTCGCTTGTCCTCCTCCAATGATCTATCCTGCTCATAAATTCTGTCTACTGAAATAGTCCCGATTATTCTGCGGCCTATAGAAATAGGCACACAGATAAAGCTGATTTCCTCGTCAGAGTTTTTATTTCGTTCGAACCTGTTGAGAAATGAAGGCTCTTCGGATACTTTGGGCACAACAATAGCTTTTCCGGTCTCTATGACTTTACCTGTTATACCCTCGCCCAGGCGATAGCTGACCTTGCGGCTCTTCTCCAAAGAAACATTGTGAGCTACTTCGATCTTTATTTCTGAGCTTTCCGGTGATAAGAGCGTAATCGTTCCTCTGTTAAGGCCAAGTTCACTTTCAAGAGTATCAAGAACCTCTGCAAGAGTCTGCTTTTGTTGTGCGCCGGACGCGAGTATCTGACTAATCCCGTAAAGAGTCTCTAATTCTCGAACATGACGGGTTGGCTCTCGAATTGCATTTGTAGATTCTGATTTTGTTCTGGTCATGATAAATAAACCTTAATATGACGAAACAACATAATTGTATCATTATAATTTATTTATGACAGATGTGTTTGCTTTTTTCCGAAATTTTTCCCATATTTATGTTCTTTAGTTATGCTTGGTCAACATATCCCCTGAAAACAGCGCTTGTTGAGTCTCATATTCATTGTCATTCGTTACTCTTTTTGAGCAGTTTGCAGTAACATATATGTAGTTATTTAGGTTAAATAATACATTATTGTAGCATTTTTGTAAACAAAGAAAATACAAAAAGTTCATATCTTCTTGTATAACAAGGAGTTAATAAATAATTAATTTTCTGGTATATCTCTTGCACATTAAAGGGTGAAGTTAATTTAATCTTATTGTTGTTTTTGAAAGGTAAAATGAAATGAAAAGGTTTAGCCCTGTTTTGGCCGCGATGTGTATGTTGATTATTTTGTGTATCAATATAAATATCTTTGCTCAGGATGAAGTAGATTTTGAATTGACTGCCGATTATTTCGGAAAGTATGTCTGGAGAGGCCAGGATCTGGTTGACGATCCTGTTTTTCAGCCTGGGTTTAGTGCCAGTTATAAAGGATTAACCGCTGGTATATGGGGTAATCTCGATACTACTGATATTAACGGCAACAAAGGTGAATTCACAGAAGCTGATTACTATCTTGATTATTCCGGAGAAGTTCCCGGCCTTAAAGGTGTAGGTTTCTCAGTAGGAGCGATATATTATGATTTTCCGAACACAACGGCCCCTTCTACAACTGAAGTGTACGGTGGATTAAGCCTGGACGCTCCCCTAAGTCCGTCAGTGACATTTTATAATGACATAGATGAAGCGGATGGCTTATACATTTCTGCATCAATAGAGCACAGTATAGAAAAGATTCTCGAACTTGGTCCTGATACACCGGTAGGAATGGATTTGGGAGCAAGCATAGGCTGGGCAGACAGTTCATATAATAATTATTACTGGGGTGTCGATGACAGCAAAGCCAATGATCTTGCATTATCTGTTTCTTTTCCATTTGAAATAAGCGGCTGGTCTATTACACCAAGCTTGCATTACGTAATGTTAATGAGTGATGCGATACGTGATACCAATGCATATACTGATGACAATAACTTATTCTTTTTCGGAATCGGTTTATCGAAAGGTTTTTGACCTGAAAGGTTTGATACTATGAATAGAAGAAAAAATTTACTAATTATAATAGCATTCTTATCAGCATTGTTTTTTGTGAGGCCTGTAATGGCTGCAGAGGGAGGGATTTCGCAAATAAATATTGATGCAGTAAAAGAAGAGCTTCAAAACAATATAAACATCATTTGGACCTGTGTCGCGGCGTTTCTGGTTTTCTTCATGCAAGCTGGATTCGCGATGGTTGAGACTGGATTTACCCGGGCCAAAAATTCCGTGAACATATTAATGAAGAACCTGATGGATTTCTCCGTTGGTTCTATAGCATTCTTTGCGGTTGGTTTTGGTTTGATGTTCGGTTCCTCAAACGGTTTATTTGGCACAACCTTGTTCGGCTTGAGCGGCGTAGAACCCGGCGCTGACTGGAACTGGACATTCCTGATCTTCCAGACGGTTTTCGCCGCAACTGCTGCTACTATCGTATCAGGTGCGATGGCGGAACGGACCAAATTCATATCATATCTTGTCTATAGCGCTGCGATTTCGTTGTTGATTTACCCGATATTCGGATCATGGGCATGGGGCAACCTGCTCCTGACAGATAACAATAGTTGGCTGGCAAAAATGGGATTTCATGATTTCGCGGGTTCTACGGTTGTACACTCTATCGGCGGCTGGTTGGCGCTTGCAGGAGCGATTACATTAGGTCCGCGTTTGGAGAAATACGGCCCTGACGGCAAATCACGAGCAATTCTCGGACACAATCTGCCTTTGGCGGCACTGGGTGTTTTTATCCTTTGGTTTGGCTGGTTTGGTTTTAATCCCGGCAGTACAACTGCAGGGAACGGCATGGCCGGTTATATTGCGGTTACGACTAATTTAGCAGCAGCGGCAGGAGCTATACTGGCTTTAATTACATCCTGGGTGCTTATAAAAAAGCCTGATATTTCAATGGCTCTAAACGGAGCGTTGGCAGGTCTTGTAGCTATTACCGCACCGTGCGACGGTGTCTCTCCGACAGGCGCAATAATAATCGGTAGCATTGCTGGTATATTGGTTGTCTTAAGCGTGTTGTTCTTCGATCATATCCTAAAAATTGATGATCCTGTTGGCGCCGTTAGTGTTCATGGTGTGAATGGTTTGTGGGGAACGCTTTCTTATGGATTGTTTGCAATGGACGGCGGCTTATTTTACGGCGGTGGTTTAAAACAATTTGGTGTCCAGATAATTGGCGGTGCTACAGCTTTTGTATGGGCATTCGGATTAGGATTGGTTTTATTCAATATTCTTAGCAAAACTGTAGGTTTGCGTGTCAGTGCAGAAGAAGAGCTTAAAGGTCTGGATATCGGTGAGCATGGAAATGAAGCTTATGCAGGTTTCCAAATATTCACTACGACGTAATGGAAAATAAACTTTTTGGAGAAAAAAGAAAATGAAACTAATAATTGCATACATTCAGCCGCACAAGTTGCAGGATGTAAAAAGGTCTCTTTATAAAAATGAAGTATTCAAAATTTCAGTGACAAACGCACTTGGCTGTGGGGCACAAAAAGGCTATCACGAAAGTTACCGTGGTGTTGATTTCGAGGTGAACCTGCTCAAGAAAGTAAGACTTGAGATTGCGGTCAATGATGGTTTTGTAGATAAAACAGTAAAAGCTATCATTGATGGCGCCAGAACAGGACAGATTGGAGATGGAAAAATTTTTATTATCGATCTTGGTGAATGTATCAGGATTCGCACAGGCCAGACAGGCTCAGAGGCAATTGGTTAGAAAGGAGAATATATAACGAGCCATTACTTCGTGTGCCAATTGGGGCTGGGGACAGGCTCTGCCTTTTACGACAGGGCCTGTTCCGACAACAGCTTCAGTACAAATATGTAGCGATTTAATGGCCTGCAACATATATGTGGCGTTAAAATAAAAACTAAAAAACAAAAGATGCTTCTTAACACATTGTAAATGTTGGACTTATAAAAACACGTCAAGAAATATCAAGACATGGCATAGCAATTGCTAAAATATAAATAAACAGATTAAACAAAGACAAAATGGGCGGCAGCCCTTATTGGAGTAACATAAGTAATGGACAAAAGAAAAGATACATTAAAAAATCTTACGAAACTAACTGTTTTAATCTTTCTCTTCTTATTAATTTCGGGCACAGTCAAGGCAAGTGAGCAGACTATAAACATCGAAACAATAAAACAGGGTCTCGATACAGTATGGGTCCTGATAGGCGCGTTTCTCGTATTCTTTATGCAGGCGGGATTCGGTATGGTCGAAGCAGGCTTTATAAGAGCGAAAAATACCTGCAATATTCTGACTAAGAACTTTCTTGATTTCTGTATGGCATCGTTGGGATTCTTCCTTATTGGATACGGCTTGATGTTCGGAGATGGAAATGGCTTCATAGGGACAAAAGGTTGGTTTCTATCTGGGCTTGAGCCTACAGCTAACGGAATTCCTATCTTTGCATTCTGGCTTTTTCAGGCAGCATTCTGCGGTGCAGCTGCAACTATCGTGGCGGGCGGAATGGCCGAGAGGATGAAATTCGTTGGCTACCTGATGTATTCATTCATTATTTCAGCATTGATTTATCCAATAATCGGCCATTGGATTTGGGGAGGCGGCTGGTTATCGACAAACTTGGGATTTGCTGATTTTGCAGGTTCGACTGTAGTTCATACCGTTGGCGGATTTGCCGCTCTTGTCGGAACTATCATTTTAAAGCCACGTGAGGGAAAATATAACATTGATGGAAAAGCAAATGTGCTTAGGACGTGTTGCTATGAATACAAATCTTGCGGCGGCACTCGGGGGAATTGCGGCCATGATAACAGTCTGGAAACGCTTCGGAAAACCAGACCTCTCGATGGCTATGAATGGAGCCCTGGCAGGACTCGTAGCAATAACTGCACCGTGTGCGTATATTGAGCCGTGGGCGGCTTTAGTTATCGGTGTAATTGCAGGATATCTGGTTGTTAGAGGTGTCGAACTGCTCGATAAACTCCAGATTGACGATCCTGTCGGGGCTTTTCCCGTTCATGGAATGTGCGGAGTCTGGGGAACGCTTAGTGTCGGCATATTTGGAAAAGCTAGTCTTGGGCTGGCAAGCAGCGGATTTATCTATGGTGGAAATCCGAAACAGCTTGGTGCACAATTGGTCGGAAGTATGTGTACAATCGCGTTTGTCGTTGTGACTATGGGAATTGTGTTCAAGCTGATTGATAAAACAGTCGGCCTGAGAGTAAGCAGGGAAGAAGAGCTTCGAGGCCTCGATATTGGGGAGCACGGCATGGAAGCTTACGGTGATTTCCAGATATTCTGCACAACATGATATTGAAACGGATAAAAATGAAACTAATAGTTGCGTATATTCAGCCTTATAAATTGAAAGACGTTAAACAGGCACTTTATAAAGCACAGGTTCACAAAATGTCAGTCACGAACGCTCTTGGCTGCGGCGAACAGTTGGGTTATGAGGAAAGCTACAGGGGTATAAAATTCGGAGTGAATCTGCTTAAAAAAATCAGGATTGAGATTGCAGTAAACGAAGATTTTGTCCAAAGAACAATTGACGCATTTACTGAAGGAGCCAAAACAGGCAATATTGGAGATGGTAAGATTTTTGTTGTTGATTTGCCTGAATGTATTCGAATTCGTACCGGTGAGCACGGAAAAAAAGCTATCGGGTAAGCTGCCTAAAAATGTATAAAGAATTTTCTTTTATTAACCACATTACAGGATTGGGCTCAGGAAAATGCTACAATAATGTCATTAATTTTCATAGTTCCCTACAATAATGTAGCCAGTTTTTTGATTAAGAAATCACACGTATTAATCGTAAGTCTTTGTCTATAAAGAAGTTAAAGGTTTTATTAGGAGGTTATCATTTGTGGCACGTTATTTGTAAATACTAATACTTCTTTGAATATGTGATGAAGTTTTCACATTAGTACATGAAGTAAAAAATTAGTTATAGCCCCAGATTGGAGACACTGAAGTAATGGTCAGAAAACCCAATAATAAGAACTTATTAATATTATTAGTAGTCGTCTGCGCAGTCCTTCTGCCAGGCTCATATGTCTGGGCCTCTAGCAGCGCCGGCACAACTGTATCTGCAGAATCTGCCGTAGATTCAGGTAATACTACCTGGGTTTTGGTCAGCACAGCTCTCGTAATGCTGATGACTCCGGGTCTGGCATTTTTCTATGGCGGCCTGGTCCGTAAGAAGAATATGTTGTCGATACTCATGCAATGTCTTATGATATTATGCATCATAAGCCTGCAATGGGTGTTATTGGGGTACAGTTTATCATTCGGGCCTGACAAAGGCTCGCTTATCGGCGGCCTGGAATGGCTCGGTCTAAGAGGCGTTGGTATGGGACCAAACAGCGATTACGCTTCGACTATACCACACCAGTTGTTTATGATGTTTCAGATGATGTTTGCAGTTATTACACCTGCATTAATCATCGGTGCATTTGCTGAACGTATGAGGTTTTCATCATTTTGTGTTTTTACTTTATTATGGGCAACTTTTGTGTACGACCCGGTAGCACATTGGATATGGGGTACCGGAGGCTTTTTGAAAAATGCAGGAGCCCTGGACTTTGCAGGAGGTGCTGTTGTGCATATTAACGCAGGCATGACATCATTAGTTGCGGCTTTGATACTGGGAAAACGTCAGGGCTTTCCTGAAAATGTTTCTCCGCCGCACAACTTGCCTTTTGCTGTTCTGGGTGCAGGACTTCTATGGTTCGGTTGGTTCGGATTTAATGCAGGCAGTGCTCTTAAAGCAGGAGCTTTGGCGAGCAGTGCGTTTACTGCTACGCATATAGCCGGAGCTGCTGCCGGGACAACATGGTCTCTGCATGACTGGCTTAAATTTAAGAAGCCTACTACTTTAGGTATGATAACCGGCGCGATAGCAGGTTTAGCCGCCGTAACTCCTGCATCGGGTTTTGTAACACCCGCAGGTGCAATATGGATCGGAGTAGGAGCAGGTATTTTGCCATGGCTGGTTGTAACTTATTTGAAGACGAGATTCAATTATGATGACACGCTCGATGCCTTCGGTGTTCATGGAATCGGAGGTATCTGGGGAGTTATTGCTACAGGTATCTGGGCAACTAAAACTGTAAATCCTGACGGTGCTAATGGATTATTGCATGGCAATCCGATGCAGTTGTGGATACAAATTAAGATGGTGCTTATCGTGGTGGCGTTTTCTTTCATAATCGGCGGTCTGCTTCTCAAGTTCGTCGATTTGGTAATGAAAGTCAGAGTTAGTGAAAACGAAGAACGAATTGGTCTCGATTTGACACAGCATCGTGAGGGAGCATATACGCTGATTAGTTAGCATAGAAAGGATTACATACTTTATGAAATACATAATTGGTATAATTCAGCCTGACAGACTTGATGATGTGCTCCAGAAACTAACGGAAAAGGAAATACATCTTGTAACTGTATCGAATGTTATTGGAAGAGGCCGACAGCAGGGAATCGCAGAAGTATATCGAAGCCATAAGGAGCCGGGAAACCTGCTTAGGAAAACGAAACTGGAGATTGCCGTTAATGATGAATATGTAGATGCTACTGTCGACGCTATTACGAGCAGTGCGAGATCCGGTAATACAGGCGATGGAAAAATCTTTGTCATGGATTTGGATGAGTGCATCAGGATTCGTACCGGCGAAAAAGGAAATTCAGCTATAGGATAAAAACACGAAGTATAAACTTAATGTTAACGAGCAGTTCACTTTGTTTTAATGAAAGGAAAAACAAATGACACCAAAAGATTTTTTTGAATTCGCAAAGAAGAACGGTGCGAATATGGTCGATTTGAAATTTGTCGACCTGCTGGGCACGTGGCAGCATTGTACGTTCCCGTTAGAGTTTCTTGACGAAAACGCACTTAAGGAAGGTCTTGGATTTGACGGATCTTCAATTCGAGGCTGGAAACCCATTCATCAGTCCGATATGATGGCAGTTCCGGACCTGGACACGGTCGTAATGGACCCTTTTTTTGCAAAGCCGACAGTGAGTGTCGTCGCAGATATTTTTGATCCACTTACGCGCGAAGAATATAATCGGGATCCTCGAACTATTGCAAAAAGAGCTGCCGCCTTCGCCAAGAGTTCAGGATTAGCAGACACTGTCTATTACGGACCCGAGCCGGAATTCTTTATCTTCGACGAAGTTCGCTATGAACAGAACCAGCATACAGGAATGTACTCAATAGATTCTACCGAAGGATCGTGGAATACAGCTCGTTTCGAGGAACCCAACCTTGGGTACAAACCTTCGTACAAAGGTGGTTACTTTCCGGTAAGTCCAACTGATACACAGCAGGATATACGAACCGAAATGGTCGAGGAAATGCAAAAAGTGGGCATTGTAATAGAGAAGCACCACCATGAAGTCGCCACCGGCGGACAGGCTGAAATCGATATGCTTTACGCGCCGTTAGTCAAACAGGCAGACAATCTTATGTGGTATAAATACATTGTCAAGAATGTGGCAAAACGCCATGGCAAGACAGCGACATTTATGCCAAAACCAATCTTCCAGGACAACGGTTCTGGTATGCACACGCACTTTTCACTCTGGAAAGACGGCAAGAACCTGTTCGCTGGGAAAGGATATGCCGGACTTTCGGAACTCGCTTTACATGCTATTGCAGGCCTTATTCACCATGCACCGGCTATTCTTGCATTCGCCGCGCCTACGACAAATTCGTATCGTAGACTTGTTCCGGGCTTCGAAGCGCCGGTAAACCTTTGCATGTCGGCGCGTAACCGTTCGGCTGCATGCCGCATTCCCATGTACTCACCGAGCGAAAAAGCAAAGCGTGTCGAATTTCGCTGCCCTGATCCAACATGTAACGGCTACCTTACTTTTGCTGCAATGCTTATGGCCGCCAACGATGGTATCAGAAATAAACTTGATCCAGGCAAACCCATGGACGTGGATGTATATGAACTTTCGAAAGAAGAATTGGCTCATACCAGGAAGGCTCCAGGCTCTCTCGAAGAGGCCATCAATGCTTTGAAAGAGGACTATAAGTTTCTCACCGAAGGTGATGTTTTCACTGATGATATGATTGAGACATGGATACAGTGGAAACAACAAAATGAAATTAATGAGATGGCTTTACGGCCGCATCCCTATGAATTTCATCTGTATTATGACTCCTGATAGAAATTTGAGAAAAATTATCGATTCTTCTGAAATTTCTTAGACAAACTCTGGATAATGGTTGAGGCTTGCAAGAGACTTTCCTGCAAAAAGGACTGCTTTCTACGCAGGCCTTTGCCTTTTTAAATTTGAAGGCATTCGCTTGACAAAAAACAAATTTGTAACTATTATGCTACATTCAGCTTTTATTAATATCCCTTATAATGTATATTAGAATAACCTCTTGATAATACTGGCAGAATCATCGTATAATATTTCTGGCATTTAGTTTTTGATTTGTTATAAATGCCTCCCTGCTATGAGAGTGCGGCAATAGAAACAAGAATGAAGGATTGCCGTATCTAATAATCGATTATGACAGAATTGAATTTGAAAAATCATGGTTTGTACGAGACGCGTCGCGAGCATGACGCCTGCGGCATCGGTGCGGTTGTAAATATTTCCGGGGAACGTCAGCATTCAATCATCGAGTATGGCAAACAGATTCTCCTGAATCTGCATCATCGGGGCGCAGCAGGTGCGGATGAGACTACCGGAGACGGTGCAGGAATTCTGTTGCAAATCCCCCATGAATTCTTTGTCGCAGAATCCGAGAAAATCGGATTCTCTTTGTCTCCTGAAACACAATATGGCGTTGGAATGGTTTTCGGCTCGAAAAATTCGGAACTGAGAGAAAAATGTGATGAAGTACTTGAGTCTGCCATTAACCACTATGGTATGAAAGTTCTGGGCTGGCGTGAAGTCCCGACTTTTCCCGATTGTATAGGCAAAATCGCACTGGAAGCAGAACCTTCGATCAGGCAACTTTTTGTCGATGGAGCCGGACTGAAGGATGAAGTATTGGAAAGACAGCTCTATCTCGCTCGCGGAAGAGCAGAAAAACAGGTACAGCAAAAATTTGGTGAGGAAGGTCAGGATTTTTATATAACTTCTCTTTCCTGTAGAACAATATGCTACAAGGGAATGTTCATGGCTCGACAGTTATTTGAATATTTTCCCGACCTGGCCAATGAGCGTCTTGTCTCAGCGCTTGCAATCGTACACCAGCGTTACAGCACAAACACATTCCCGAACTGGCGCCTGGCGCAGCCTTTTCGATGTATCGCACATAACGGAGAAATAAACACGCTGAGCGGCAATCGCAACTGGATGAAAGCACGCGAAACTATAATGACGAGCGAAATTCTCAAGGAGAACCTAAGAGATGTTTTGCCTGTTCTGAAACCTGAGATGAGTGACTCCGCCTGTTTTGACAGTGCACTTGAGCTGCTTGTGCGTTCAGGCAGAAGCATGCCGCATTCAATGATGATGATGATTCCCGAGGCATTTGGGCAGAAATATCATATCAGCACGGATAAACGTGCTTTTTACGAATATCACTCATCGATAATGGAGCCTTGGGACGGCCCGGCAGCAATGGTGTTTACCGATGGCAGACTTATCGGAGGAACACTCGACCGCAATGGCCTGAGACCTTGCAGATATCTTGTTACAACAGACGGCTTGGCTATAATTGCCAGCGAAGCGGGCGTAGTGGAATTCCCACCTGAGAAAATCCGCAAGAAAGGGCGTCTCAGACCCGGACACATGTTCCTTGTTGATATCGAACAGAAAAGAGAGGTTTCAGACAACGAAATCAAGGGTAAAATCGCCAGACAAAAACCTTATAGAAGATGGCTTGACGAAAATAGAATCGAGCTTCGAGGATTGTTCGATGCTCCGAAACTTGTTCGAAGCGAACCGGAGACTATTGCCCAGAGAATGAGGGCTTTCGGTTATACGCGTGAAGAACTGAAAATGATTTTGACTCCTATGGCTATTCATGGCCAGGAACCGGTAGGCTCGATGGGCAATGACACTCCGCTGGCAGTTCTGTCCGACAGGCCCAAGCTGCTTTTTAACTATTTTAAGCAGTTATTTGCACAGGTGACTAATCCTCCGATCGATCCTCTCCGCGAAGGTCTTGTGATGAGCCTTATGGTTTTTACAGGGAAGAAGCGAAACATCTTAACCGAGACACCCGAGCATTGCAGGCAGTTGAAACTACCACACCCAATTCTAACCAACGAAGATATCGAGCGTCTGCGCTCTGTAAGCAGAGATGATTTCAAGGTAGTGACAGTCTCGGCGCTTTTCAACACAGATGTATCTGACACGGGGGAGAGTCTCCGCACAGCTTTGTCCTCACTCATTAATGATGTGGAGCAGGCAATAAAAGACGGCGCTTCTCTCGTGATCATTAGCGACAGGGGGGTAACTCCGATCCGATCGCCTATACCATCTCTTTTAGCGGCAGCGGCTGTTCATCACGGATTGCTCAAACGTGGTCTGCGAGGTGAAGCAGGCCTGATTATCGAAAGCGGTGAACCCAGAGAAGTTATGCACTTTTGTCTTTTGTGCGGATATGGAGCGAACGCGATAAATCCCTACATGGCTTTCGAGTCACTTGACGAGCTTCACAAGCAAGATGAATTGCCTGCAAATCTCGAGTCAGTCCAGATAGCCGACAATTATATCGCCGCGATAAAGAAAGGTATCCTTAAGACGATGAGCAAGATGGGTATCTCGACTCTGCGCAGCTACGCAGGTGCGCAGTTATTTGAAGCGATTGGTCTCAGTCATAATCTAATCAACGAATATTTCACAGGAACAAGCTCGCGCATTGAAGGAATCGGGCTTTCTGAAATAGCGGCAGAAGCAATTGCCCGACAGAAATCTGCATTCGAGCAGCGCCCTGCCGGGGCGCTTGAGCTGGATTTTGGTGGAGAATATCATTACAGAAAAACAGGTGAGTATCACTTGTGGAATCCGATTACCATATCGAAACTGCAGCATGCTGTAAAAAATAACGACCCGGGCTCTTACGCGGAATATGCCAATGCAGTCAACGACCAGTCAAAAAATTTATGTACGCTTCGCGGTTTATTCGAATTCATTCCTGGCGAGCCTGTCCCTGTCGAAGAAGTTGAGCCCGCGGAAGAAATTGTAAAAAGGTTCTGCACAGGCGCTATGAGTCATGGGTCGATCAGCAAAGAAGCCCATGAATGTATGGCAATTGCGATGAATCATATCGGCGCGATGAGCAATACAGGTGAAGGCGGCGAGGATCCGATACGCTACGTTCCAGAGCCGAACGGCGACTCGAAAAACTGCGCGATAAAGCAGGTTGCAAGTGCACGATTTGGCGTCACTGCGAATTATCTCGCCCATGCAAAAGAGCTGCAAATCAAAATTGCCCAGGGAGCAAAACCGGGTGAAGGAGGTCAGCTTCCGGGACACAAAGTTACTGAGGAAATAGCAAAACTCAGGTACTCCACGCCCGGCGTAACATTGATTTCACCACCGCCGCACCATGATATATATTCAATCGAGGATTTGGCGCAGTTAATCTATGATTTGAAATGCAGCAACCCGGGAGTTAAGGTTTCCGTCAAGCTCGTTTCGGAAGTCGGAGTTGGCACAATCGCGGCCGGTGTCGCAAAAGGCAATGCAGACGAAGTCTTAATAAGTGGCCATGACGGCGGAACAGGCGCAAGTCCGCTTTCCTCGATCAAGCATACGGGCTGCCCGTGGGAACTCGGCCTGGCGGAAACACAGCAGGTACTCGTAATGAATAATCTGCGCGATCGGATAAGAGTTCAAACGGATGGCCAGGTCAAGACTGGACGAGATGTAGCAGTAGCGGCTCTTCTCGGGGCAGAACAGTTCGGATTCGGAACTTCTGCTTTAGTCACACTCGGATGTACACTGTTGAGAAAATGTCACGAAGGCGCTTGTGCTTTTGGAATTGCAACCCAGGATCCGGAGCTTAGAGCACGCTTCAAAGGAAAACCCGAATACCTTGAGCGATTCATGTTTTTCGTCGCGGAAGAATTAAGACAGATTATGGCGCAGCTCGGTTTCAGAAAAATCCAGGATATGATTGGGAGAGTGGAGCATCTCAGTTTTCATAAAGCAATTGAACACTGGAAAACAAAAGGCATTGACCTTTCCAAAATCTTTCAAAAATCGGCATTTTCCGATGCAAAGGCGATTCGCCTCAGTTCGAAGCAGGCAGTCAAAATCAATGACCATATCGACTGGCAGATTCTGGAAAAAGTTAAGCCTGCACTTGAAAACAAAAAGAAGCTCGTTTTAGAAATGCCCATTCGAAATATAAATCGAACCGTGGGAGCGATTCTAAGCAATCGCATAGTGAATAAATACGGGTCGGAAGGTCTGCCCGATGGAACTATCGAAATTACTTTCGATGGTTCCGCGGGACAGAGCTTCGGCGCGTTTCTTGTTCATGGAGTGACACTCAAACTCATAGGCGAAAGCAATGACTACCTGGGTAAGAGCCTTTCCGGAGGTAGAATCGTAGTGAGAACTCCGGAAAACTCGACCTTTGCGGCGCATGAGAATATAATTGTCGGCAATACTCTTTTATATGGTGCAACTTCGGGCGAAGTGTTTATAAACGGCGTAGCAGGCGAGAGATTCGCTGTTCGCAACAGCGGCGCAATCGCTGTAGTCGAAGGACTTGGTGACCACGGCTGTGAGTACATGACTGGCGGCACAGTAGTCGTTCTCGGACAGACAGGCTGCAATTTTGCCGCGGGCATGAGCGGCGGAATAGCTTACGTTCTCGATGAAATGCAATTGTTCGATACCCTCTGCAATCTCGATATGGTAGAGCTGGAAAGCGTCTGGAAAGACGACGACCAGCACATTCTGAAAAACCTGATCGAGCAGCACCTGGAATGGACGAAAAGCGAGCGTGCGAAACAAATCTTAAATTCATGGGAAGATATGGCAGGCAAATTTGTCAAGGTAGTGCCGATAGATTATCGCAGAGCACTGGAAAAGATGCGAGCCGCTGAGCAGCGTGACACTGAAACGACGCCCGCGACTGAGGAGGTGTTCTAATGGCTGAGCCGAAAGCATTCTTAAAACATAAACGCCGCGAAGTAGGCTATAGACCCGTCGAAGAACGCGTGCATGATTTTAGGGAGCTGAACCTTTCGTTAACTCCCGATCAGATTCACGAGCAAGCGACAAGATGTATGGACTGCGGCATCCCATTCTGTCACGGTGCAGGTTGTCCTTTGCACAATTTCATTCCCGACTTCAACGAACTCATATATAAAAATCGCTGGAAACAGGCCTGTGATCTGCTTCATACCACGAATAATTTCCCTGAATTTACAGGCAGACTCTGTCCTGCTCCCTGCGAGATGGCCTGCACACTCGGAATCAGTGACGAGCCTGTACTTATAAAACATATCGAGTACCAGATTGCCGAACGAGGCTTCGAGGAAGGCTGGATAAAGCCTCAGCCTGCGCCGCAAAAAACAGGCAAACGTATTGCGGTCATAGGATCGGGCCCAGCAGGTTTAGCTGTCGCGCAGCAGTTGGCACGCGCCGGACATGACGTAGTCGTATTTGAAAAGGACGATAATATCGGTGGCTTATTGCGTTACGGCGTCCCCGATTTCAAGCTCGAAAAAAGAATTATCGACAGGAGGCTTGAGCAGCTTCGCGCCGAAGGTGTACAGTTCGAGAAAGGTGTGGTAGCGGGAGAAGACCTGTCTGCTCATTATTTGCAGAAGATGTTCGATTGTATTTGCCTTACGATGGGTGCAGGCCAGCCGCGAGACCTCAACATCCCGGGTAGAGGTTACGAAAATATCATGTTTGCGATGGAATACCTCACGGCCCAGAACAAAGTCAATGCATCTGAACCAATCGATGAGCGCAAATTCGAGATGGCGAAAGATAAAGTTGTTGCTGTTATCGGCGGCGGCGATACTGGAAGTGACTGTGTAGGAACGGCACGGCGCCAGGGAGCGAGAAAAATATACCAGTTTGAAATTCTACCCAAACCACCGGAAACACGGCCTGTCGATACGCCCTGGCCTATGTGGCCAAGGGTCATGCGAACTTCTTCCTCTCACGAAGAGGGATGTGAAAGAAGATGGTCTATCAGCACGAAATCTTTCTCAGGCGGAGCAGGCGTTATTGCTGAAAAACTCAACGCATGTGAAGTCGAATGGTTCAAAAGGAAAAACGAGTGGAAAATCAAGGAAATTCCAAATACGGATTTTTCGCTCGATGTTGACCTTGTTATCCTCGCAACAGGCTTTGTTCATGTCGTTCACGAAGGTCTTGTCAAAGACTTGGAATTGAAGCTTGACAGCCGAGGCAATGTATCCACAAATAATTATCAGACCAGTAATGCAAAAGTTTTCGCCGCCGGTGACACAATTTCAGGCCCGTCCTTAGTAGTTCACGCCATCAATACAGGCCGCCATGCTGCCGCCGCAATAGACAAGTGGCTCCGAAAATAAAACTGCGAATAGTCCAGAATTAACGTCGCTATTTTGTTTATTTTATTTTCCGGGCTCTTGTGCACTCCCGTGATATTTTAAATTTTTGAATCAAATTTGTTGATTTTGCGAATGATACGGTATATGTATGTATGTCAGAAAAGAGTACAAAATGAAAAAGATAAAATATTTTAGTTTGATTTTAAGTGTGTGTGCGGGTCTTAGTCTCGCTCAAAGCCTGCCTGATCTTAAAAGTGAGCCAAATGATGTACTACAGGCCGCAAATATTGATCCTAATAGATATGTATCGCTCAACGAGCAGTATATCGGAGGTGGAGCTGATAATTACCAAGCCTCGAAATGAGAGAACTCTCGATATGAAAATTTGGACCAGAGGTGAAGATAAAGCTCTGATTGTAATTCAGTCACCCGCACGTGAAAAAGATACAGCGACTTTGAAAGTCGATAATAATCTATGGAATTATCTTCCCAGAATTAATAGGACGATTCGCATTCCTCCATCTCTTATGATGAGCTCGTGGATGGGCAGTGACTTTACCAATGATGACTTGGTTCGCGAATCTTCACTATCGAAAGATTATACTTACAAACTGGCCGGGCACGTAGAGAATCCGTCTGGCTGGCAGGTGGATTTGATCGCAAAGCCTGATATTGTCGGGCTTTGGAATAAAATCGAGCTTATCGTATCCAATGATGGACAAATTCCTTTGCAGGCAAAATATTACGACCGCAAAGACAGGCTCGCACGAACAATAAAATGGTCGGATGTAAAGGATTTCGACGGTCATGTTATACCATCGAAAATGGTACTGACTCCTGAGGATGAAAAGAGTCAGAAAACGGAAATGATATACAAGGATATAGACTTTGATGTTACTGTTCCTGACAGTACGTTCAGCCTGTCACAACTCGAGCGCAAACGATGAAAGCAGGGACTCTTAAAATATCCTGGCGCAATATCGGCCGCAATAAAAAACGTACAGCGCTCGCTTTGCTTGCCATAGGAGTAGGGCAGTTCGCTTTGCTTGCTGCGAACGGAATTATGCGCGGCTACTCTGATAATATTCGACTGGCTATAACTGGGCCGATGATAGGTCACGTTCAAGTGCATGCACCGGATTGGAGGCAGGAGCACGCTATCGATCTATATCTTAAAGATGTTAATGGAATGATTTCGGCTATCCAGACTGACCCGGAAGTTGATAGTGCGGCTGCACGTCTTTATGCCCCCGTTCTTGTTGCTCCTGAAGAACAGGCATTTATTGCTACTGTGGTAGGTATCCAGGTTAAAGCTGAGTCTAAACCGTACGGTCTTCTTTCCGGTTTTAAGGAAAAGCTCGAAAGAGGAAAGGTATTAATCGGGCATCGCCTTGCGAAGAAAATCGAGGTAAAAGCAGGTCAGGAAATAGCAATAATAGGCCAGGCCGCAGACGGCTCTCTTGCAAATGATTTGTATACGATACAGGGTGTTATAACGAATGAAGCTCACGTGATTGTAGTTCGCGACAAAACAGCAGGGCAGGCTGAGACTGTTGCAGAAAGTCTCAGAAAAATACCGATTCTTAAAAATACTGAGATTTTACCCTGGCAAAAGATAGTGCCTGAACTTGTTTTGATTCTCAAGTATTCGGATTATACAGGCTATTTCGTCCTGATTATAATTTTTGTGGCCGCGATAGCCGGTATCGCCAATACCCTAATGATGTCAACGTTCGAGCGCTTCCATGAATTCGGAATGCTTCTTGCTCTTGGAAGCAGTCCAATCAGAATAGTCAGGATGATTGTTCTCGAAGCTCTTCTAATCGGTTTTTTGGGTGTAGTAATCGGAACAGTAGTTGGGTTCGCATTTGTCCTTGGGACTTCACATACGGGCATTGATATGGCTTCATGGGGCGGTAGCGGCGGCCAGGTCGAAGATATGGGATACATGGGATTGAATCTGCCTTTGTTTATTTATCCGAGGATTGCTGGCTTTGATATTTTTCTGGGCTTAGCGGCGGTAATGTTCACGTCACTTGTTGCTTCCATATGGCCTGCATGGGTCGCGGGAAGACTCGAACCGATGGAGGCGATGCGGGCATGAAGATTTCCATCTCGTCCAAATATGCCATATATAGTCTATGGAGACACGCACGAAGGACAATTCTTTCAGTGCTTGGCATAGGTCTGGGCTGCGGCCTGTGCCTTTTTATGGTGGGATTCATAAGAGGTGAAAGTAAGATGATGTTGAGAGCTGCAGCCGAAAGCGGCAACGGACATTTTCGTATCGTCCCTGTGGAATGGGAGGAATTTCGTGACAACGATTTGAGACTCCCGCACTGGCAGGAAATTAGAAAAATGCTTGAAAATATGACAGGTATCGAAGTTGTCACACCGCACGCAAGAAAGGAAGGACTTCTGGCATTTGGCACACGAACCACCGGCGTGGAAATAGTTGGCGTCGATCCTGCCACAGAACAGGCTGCCGACAGACTTGTAAGAAATGTCACTGAAGGGAAATACCTTTCCGCTGATGAGCCTGGAACTACTGTAATCGGAAAGGCAATCGCAACGCGACTGGATGTCGCGCTTGGTGACGACCTGCTTGTAACAGCTGCAGATAATGAAGGCCAGATAGAAAGTGCAATGCTGCGCATTGTTGGCATCGTCTCAACAGGAAGCGAGACTATGGACGCTACAATTTGCCAGGTGAACCTTTCAGACCTCGAAAAACTCAGCGGCCTTCAGGGTGTTGGTGATTTGACCGTATTGATAAAAAATCCGAAGGAACTGGATAGAATTGTAAAGGAAGTTAA
>JARRRJ010000010.1:12335-13547 GCA_037380865.1 Sedimentisphaerales bacterium | reverse complement strand
GACTCGAGAGGTAATATAATAGGCTGGGACGAGATTCGCACATATACAATTGAAGTGAGAAATACCCGTGACATTCCGATAAAGGTCGAGATAAAGCGCAACTTCCCGAACCAGTTCTGGCAGGTTACAGGCAACGACAATTACGAGGAATACGATTCCGATACAATCAAATTTACAGTAGAGATGCAGCCAGAATCGAAACAGTCGATCACCTACACCCTTCGAACCTTCCACGGCACAAGAGAAGACGACGCGCCTCCAAGAGACAGATAGGAGAGAGATCGGTTTTACGTCATTAAAAGATCCTATAAATCTTTGTTAAGATGATTTCAGTATTTTTTTCTGAACCTTGCGGCGGGGATGTTCAGAAGTTTTCTATATTTGGCAACGGTTCGCCTGGCGAGGCCGTTGATTCCGGCCTGGGCGAGTTTTTCGCGGATTAAATCGTCATTTAACGGTTTTGATTTGTCTTCTTCGTCTATAATCTGCTGGAGCTTTGCTCGGATTGCTTCCCAGCTTCTTGTATTTCCGCTTGCGTCTTGCCGGCCGCCGCTAAAGAACTTGCGGAGCGGCAGGATTCCCCAGTAGCATTGGACATATTTTCCCGAAACAGCCCGTGAGACTGTAGCAAGATGCACACCTACATCGTCTGCGACTTTCGACATTGGCAAGGGATGGAGGTATAATTGTCCTTTGTCGAAGAAATCCTTCTGATATTTCACAATAGTCTGGGCGACCTTGAGAAGCGTGTTTTTTCGCTGCTCGATTGCATCCATAATCCATTGAGCAGAACGCATGTTTTCCTGAAGGAATTTTCGGGTCTGCTCGCTAACACGTTCATCTTTAGCCATCTTCGAGTAATAATTGCTGATTTTCAGGTGCGGCAGATTTGTATCTGCCAGCCGGACAGAATATTGTCCCGGGACATCGGAAGCTTCGACTATCACGTCGGGAGTAATGGAATGGTTTCTATCCTGACCAATCTGCAGTCCCGGGGAAAAATCAAGCTTGCTCATGTTCTCTATGGCATGATTTATCGTCTCGACGTCACAGTTCATTTTCTTGGCGATGTCCGGAAGCTTGTTTTCGAGCAGCTCGTCCATGTGCTCAGAGATAAGTCTGGACTCGAAACTCATGTCTTTGTTGCTCTGCGCCATCTGTATAAGGAGGCACTCCTTCAAATCGCGCGCCCCTACGCCTGTTGGTTCAAGT
>JARRRJ010000010.1:0-12275 GCA_037380865.1 Sedimentisphaerales bacterium | reverse complement strand
TTTAAGGCATCGAGTTTTTTGTCGGTCTCGTCACCATATGATCGGTAGTGCATGGGCCCGGCCTGGCTCATGTAGTCCTTGAAATCGTCATCGAGACTCTCAAGACGCTCGAAGTCCTGGACCTTATCATTGTCTGTACTGACGACAAGGTCTCTCTGCTCGATGTCTGAAGAGCTTTCCTGCTCGATAGCTTCAGCAGGCTCCTCGGGATTGGCGGGATCAACCAGTTCCAGTACGGGATTGTTGTTTATTTCCTGCTCGATTCTCTCCTGTAATGCCAGGATGGGAAGCTGGAGTATCTCCATCGATTGAATCATGTGCGGAGCAAGCTTCATACGCTGCTCCATGCGCATCTGTCCTGTCATTTCCAGCTTCATATAAACACCGATAAAAATGTAACTCTTTACCTGATCTTGAAGGTATTTTTCCTATATCATAGAACCCGTAAGAGATTTCGTCAATATTCGATATGCGATTCAACAAAACTCTGTGATTTTGTTATGCGAGAATTCGTCGGCTCGGATGATCCGTGTTCTTATAACCTTACACAAGCGACAGAGCGATTTACTGTCGGATTGCGCCTTTAACGACTTTTAAGTTGTCGAGCCAGGCATCTTCGCCGGTAAGAACCATTCCGCCTTCGGAGCCACCGCTTAGGATGAGATATACCGAATCGCATTGCCAGCGGCCCCGAACAAGGTCTGGAATAGCCCACATCGCGTCTCTTTGCCCGTATCCAGTATCGCTGAAGTAAATTCTATCCAAATTGGGGTCGTAAGTTACGTACAATGTTCCTTCGTCTGTGTATCGATCGGTCACTTCTTCCGCAACCCACACACCATCCCTGGCTTCGTAAAGGTAGAAAGGATTATCGTCAAACGTGCCGACCTCGAATTCCGCCCATTGCATCGCGTACGGGTCGAGGCTCGGAACCACGCCAATATTAATGCGTCCGTCTCCGGAGCCTGTCTTGCTGAAATGGAAATCAACCTGCATGGCGAACGGCTTATTTGCATCCATGGCCCATGCATAGGGAGCATAAATCGCGTCAATATCCTCCATGGCTCCGCTTGTATTGACTTCCAGTCTGCCGTTGATTTCTTCCAACCAGGCTGATTCTGGCTCTATCTCATAGACGAACCATAGCGGCTCAGGAACTCCGTCACTGAAGTCATCTCTCGGAAGCTGCCACCACAAACGAGGATAATCCTTCCCCTCCAAAATCCACCATATATCGTTGGGTCCATTGACAGTCTCACCGACAAAATCCCAGCCGGCAGATGTGAAGGTGTTTCGAGACTGCATTTGCGTTTTAGTGTTCCCGATTCCACCATCACTTATTGTTAGGCCGGAAGTATTCACATCCCAAAAACTTGATGCAACATTAGCATCCTGCCAATTAGATGCAACAAGCCCGCCAGTCAACATATTTCCCATAACAATCGCAGAACTATAAGTTTCGTTCACTTCTCCATAGTTAGTACACACAAGCCCTCCGGCATCCTTATCTGAAGTAACCTTGCCAGTGGAGTAGCTCATTTTGATTGTGCCATAATTATCAGCCGCAAGACCACCTGTATTATTATTACCGGTAACCAAAGCTACTGTGCTGCTCATTGTGATGGAGCCAAAATTTCTGCCTGTCAGGCCCCCTACGCGCTGATTACCACTCAGCGAGCCGAGACTGAAGCTTTTTGAGATAATTCCCCTGTTGTAACCGGTTAGAGCGCCGATGTAGTCACCTGTACCGATTATATTGGCGTCTATGATATCGATGTTTTTCAACTCGGCGGCGTAATCTGTTCGTCCGAATAAGCCCAGATAACTCGAGCCTATAATTGTCATATGAAGTATATTGTGCCGATCTCCGTCAAAAACGCCGGCAAAAGAAATTCCCTGAAAGCCTGTATCGGTGTCATTTGTATCGGGAGCGACAATTGCCTTGTCGAAAATCTTACCTCCCGAAAAGGTCGGTGCAAGATTGACATCATTTGTCATTATGAAATGCTTGTCGTAATCTTCCGGAGTTTCGCCGAGGGTTATTAGATCCTCTGAACGGGAAATCTGGTACGGCTCGTTAGGCTCTCCTGTCCCACCGGAGTATTTGCGCTGAGCGAGAGCGTCAAGATCGAAAACGAAATAATCCGCACTGTCCGGCGGCGGAACAGTCTCAGAAACGAGGTGCAGCAAATCGTCCTGGAATGTTGCAGTCATATGAACAATGCTATGATCAGAAGTCTGGCCTGTGAACTCAATCGTTGTATTATTCTTGACAATCCCGACAAGAGAAGTCATGGCAAAGATTTCGTTCGGGTCAAGTGTACTTTGTGCGGGATCGTTTTCTGCAGCAGTTGCATCGACTTCGCTGAACAACGCAGTGCCGGCTTTGAAATCGATCCTGAGAACACAATTTCCTTCTACAATATAATTCTTGTTTACACTCGCAATTCCGCCTGTTTGATGCAGATTGCTCTGGTCCCGAAGGAACACGTATCGGTTCGTTAAGATTAGTCGCTCCAGGTCATCCGCTCCGTATGAGTGTGCTTGAGAAGTCAGGGACAGGATTGCCAGCAAAGTCAGAAAGCAGATTTCTCTGAGGATTGTTCTGATTCGTACCTCCAACATTTTCATTCCTCCAGCATTCAGTCTTAATTAGTCAAATAACCATTAATTACTGCAGTCTTCCAAAATATCAGTATAGCAGACCCTCGTTATCTATGTCAAGATAGATAAATACTCTACTCAGGCTATTCAATATATCTGGTTAAAGCCCGGACGAAAGCAATGCTGGTTATTCGAGTTTTTGTCTTCCCTGTATCGCGTCGGAAAGCATTTTTCCGCTTGCGTACTCGATTGTGCTTCCGGTGGGCAATCCCCTCGCGAGACGTGTTATTTTTATGTCTGTGTTTCTCAGGAGCGAGCTTATGTAGAGCGACGTGCCGTCACCTGCCATGTTTGGGTTTGTCGCCATTATCAGTTCTTTTACATCGCCCGCGCTGACTCTCTCCACAAGCTCTCTTATAGTCAAATCACCCGGCTCGACGCCTTCAAGCGGTGCGATGTGACCTCCCAAAACATGATATACCCATTTGCACGCGCCTGTTTTCTCGAGACTGATAACATCCTTGGGCTGCTCGACAACACAAATTGTACTTTTGTCCCTGCGCGGATCTGAGCAAATCTGACAAATATTCTGCTCGGAAAAGTTGAAGCAGATTTCACAGCGTTTGATTTTCTCTTTCAAATCACGTATAGCGTCAGCGAGTTTGAGAGCCTGCGCAGGCGGAGCCTTCAATAAGTAAAACGCCAGTCTTTCTGCGCTCTTCGGCCCTATGCCGGGCAATTTTCCAAGCTCTTCAATTAACCTGTTCAAACTCTCTGTATATGCACTGCTCATAAATTTCATTCCAAATAGTTATCAGCTTTGTAAGTCGTTCATGTCACTTCCAGACCTGTAATGATTTGTGATGGGCAATCTTCGGTCTTTACCGAACGCCTTGGAAGTTATTTTCACGCCGGGAGGCGACTGCCTTCGCTTGTATTCATTTTTGTCCACCATCCTTATCACGCGTAAAACGATATCTTTGGGCAAGCCTGATTCGATAAGCTCTTTAGCGGATTTGTCTTCTTCGACATAGCCTTTGAGAATCTCATCGAGTAAATCGTAGTCAGGCAGCGAATCGGTATCTTTCTGGTCCTTTTTGAGCTCAGCGCTTGGCGGGCGGGTCAGTACATCCGATGGTATGATTTCCTTTCCCGAAATTTTATTTATATGCTCAGCCAATTTATAAACCTTGGTCTTGGGCACATCTTTTATGACGGCGAATCCCCCTGCAGTGTCACCATAGAGAGTGGAATAGCCGACTGCGGTTTCGCTTTTGTTGCCTGTGGTCAAGACCAATGAGCCGGTTTTATTACTCAGTGACATCAGGATTGTGCCGCGAATTCTGGCCTGAAGATTTTCGTAAGCGATTCCTTCGCTTTCCCAGCCCGGCACTTCTTTAAGTGAATTGTCGAATTCTTCCAGAACAGAATGAATCGGGATTGTTAAAAATTCTATACCGAGATTTTTCGCAAGTTTTTCGGCATCGCTTATTGTCTCGGGACTGTTGAATTGTGTCGGCATCGTGATACCAATTACGTTTTCCTTACCCAAAGCGGCGACTGCTATAGCGGCTACGACGGAAGAGTCTATTCCGCCGCTCAGACCCAGAAGAACTTTTTCAAATCCGTTTTTGTGAGTATAATCCCGCGTTCCAAGGACAAGTGCCTGATAAATCTCGTCGATAATATTCTCAGGCTGAGGAGCAGGAGTTCCCAGAGGTTTAATCTGAACTTTTCCATTTTCTACCCGGTCAATATCAGCGATTAATAAATCCTCCTCGAAGGCCTTTGCTTTGGCGATTGTATTTCCCGACGATTCAGTTAATATGCTTCTTCCATCGAAGAGTATTTCATCCTGTCCACCAACGAGGTTGCAATATGCGACTGCACAATTCAGCTTTAGTGCACAGTCTCTCATAATGTGCTCCTTAACTTCGATTTTGCCGTAATGAAAAGGCGACGCGGAGATGTTGACAAGCATATCGAGAGGCATCGAACTTTTTAGAAAATCAGCGATCCAGTCTAAATGCCATATATCCTCGCAGATGGTTATTGCCATCCTTATGCCTCTGATCTCAACTACCAGCGGCTCGGTGCCTGGCTGAAAATACCTTCGCTCATCAAAGACACCGTAGTTTGGCAATTGTACTTTCCTGTAAACTCTGATAATCCCGCCGCTGCGCATCAAAGCGGCGGAGTTGTGGCTTTGGCTGTTATGAGTTTCGACAAAACCGGCAACTATTGTTATATCAGGACAGGCCGCGGCTAAATTCTCTATGCTTTTCGTGCATTCCTTAAGGAAGTGTTGTTTAAGAACTAAATCTTCTGGAGGATAGCCGCAGACAGCCAATTCGGGAAAAACCAGAAGGTCAACTCTTTCCTTCTGCGCACGAGTGTAAAACTGGCGCATCTTCTCGACATTACCGGAAAGATCTCCTACAATCGAATTAAACTGTCCCAAACCTATACGCATAATTCATCACAAAACAGAAAATGCGGGATTACAACCCGCGCAGAAGCTTATACTTCTGAATATCCTGGCTTCTTGTGGTTTTTTGGCTATCTGAATTGCGCTAATTGACATTGACTTTTGCAAGAATTAAAAGCGCTTCCTACTATTCAGTGAATTTAAACCACGATTTACATATGTTAGCTGCAAACGGATAAAATTCAATTTATTTTTCATGTTGCTTTGATTTCGGTGGAGAATTCAGAAATAAGAGCGTAACCTGGGAAAACGACAATAACTTAAATTATTTACATTTGACAAAAGGCACCCGCATAACAAAAATATCATTTATAATCTGGAGCAGAATCAAGAATATGGGTTCTGTCGATTGTTCCTCTATTGAAAGGATGCGCATTATGAGATTGAAAAGCATCAATAGGCGTGAATTCCTTCGGGTGGCAGCCGGCGCGGCGGCCGGGCTGCAGGCTGGAGTTGCATTTGCGGCGGATCAGCCGGGTAATGTCGCTATCATTGTCGATCCTAAAGATACGATTGCTTCCTCGGCGGCGGCTAAATGGGCTGCCGGAGAATTAGAACGTGCGTTAACAGCGCGCGGCGTTTCAGCCCGCATTTACGCAAACGCCGCGGAGGCTACTGCTGCCAACCTGCGAATTTTCACAGCTGGAATGACTTCGAGCGGCGCCGCAGCGGCGCTTAAAGCTGTCGGAGCGCACGTCGAAGCTGTACCGGAAGCGCTTGCGTTATGCCGTCAGAAAGAGGAAATATGGGCGTGCGGCCATGACACGCGAGGCCTGACGTATGCGCTCCTGGAACTTGCGGATCGTGCGCGTCTTTCTTCCAACCCGCTGGCGGCATTGGCGATACCTGAGCCTATAACGGAGCGTCCGGCGAATATAGTGCGCAGCATCACAAGGCTGTTCACCAGCGATATCGAAGACAAGCCGTGGTATAACGACCGCGAGATGTGGCCGGAGTATCTTTCAATGTTGGCTTCGCAGCGATTCAACCGCTTCAGTCTCGCTCTCGGCATTGGTTACGACTTTCTTTCCAACGTCACCGATGGTTATTTTCTGTTCGCCTATCCTTTCCTGCTCTCAGTGCCGGGATATGACGTGCGCGTGCCGCAATTGCCGGACGCTGAACGCGACAATAACCTTGAGATGCTGCGTTTCATAAGCGAGCAGACTACAGCTCGAGGCATGGACTTTCAACTGGGCATCTGGATGCACGGCTACCGCTGGGCTCGCAGTCCGAATGCGAATTACACCATCGAAGGCCTCACAGACGAAACTCAAGGACCTTACTGCCGCGACGCGTTACTGGCTTTGCTTCAGGCTGTCCCGAACATCAGCGGCATCACTTTCCGCGTACATGGCGAAAGCGGAGTCGCAGAGGGAAGCTATCAGTTTTGGAAGACTGTATTCGATGGTGTCGCAAAGTGCGGCCGTAAAGTCGAAATCGACATGCACGCCAAAGGCATGAGCCAGGAAATGATCGATGTTGCACTGGGCACAGGCCAGCCGGTAAAGATTTCACCAAAGTACTGGGCTGAGCACCTCGGGATGCCGTATCACCAGGCGGACATCCGCGAACAGGAGAGACCCCGCTCGAACCGCAACGGGACCGGCCTCATGGCGCTCAGCTCCGGCTCTCGCAGCTTTCTGCGCTACGGCTATGGCGACCTGTTGCGTGAGGACCGCAAGTGGGGTGTGCTGCACCGCATCTGGCCTGGTACACAGCGTCTTTTGATCTGGGGCGATCCTCTCACTGCGGCGGGCTATTCGCGCGCATTCTCCTTCTGCGGCAGCGACGGCGTGGAGATCATGGAACCACTTTCATTCAAGGGACGACGCGGTTCCGGAATAGCAGGCGGACGCTGTGCATACGCCGACAAATCGCTTAATCCACACTGGGATTGGCAGAAATATGCTTACAGTTTTCGCGTTTGGGGTCGATTGCTCTACAATCCCGAAACGGACCCGGATATATGGCGGCGTGCGATGCGCCAGCAATTCGGCCCGGCAAGTGCTGATCTTGAGACTGCACTTGCCAACTCCAGCCGCATTCTGCCTACAGTGACTACTGCGCACTCACCTTCAGCCGGCAACAACACCTACTGGCCGGAAGTGTACCTCAACCACTCTCTCATTGATGCGGCGCACCCCGGACCCTATACTGATAGTCCGAGACCGCGCGTATTCGGAACCGTGAGCCCGCTCGATCCGCAGTTGTTTTACAGCATGAACGACTTTGCCGACGACTTGCTCAAAGGCGAGCGCAGCGGCAAATACACACCCATCGAAGCAGCACAATGGATCGAGGATTACGCATCTGCGGCTGCTGCATCGCTTACACGTGCCGACAGCCAGGCGAGCGGAAAGACCAGGCCTGAGTATCGCCGACTGAACATTGACATCTCCGTCGCAGCGGATTTGGGTCGCTTCTTCGCCGCTAAGTTCCGCGCGGGAGTTCTTTATCACATTTTCGACCAGACCGACGATCGCGCCGCGCTCGAACAGTCCCTCAAGTCTTACCGTGCAGCACGCGATATATGGGTTGCAATTGCAAAACGCACTACAGGCGTTTACGTGAACGATATCACGGTGGGAGAAACGCGCGTCTTGCGAGGCCACTGGGCCGACCGGCTGGCGGATATTGACAACGATATTGCCGGAATCGCGGCGAAGCTCGATTCTGCCAAGCCCGCTCAAACAGAAGGGCCGATCGCCCGCGCAATTGCCCAGGCTACAGGCAGACCGCAAAAACGTGTCGCAACCGGACAGCATACTCCGCCTGCGAAGTTCCAGCCCGGGAGTTCTATTGCACTGGAATTCACAGCAGATAAGGACTACGCATCCGTGCTTTTGTACTATCGCCACGTGAACCATGCTGAGCGCTGGCAGAGCGAACCTATGCAGGCAGACGGTCGTCTCTGGCGCGCCGCCATCCCCTCAGAGTATACGCAGAGCCAATACCCGCTGCAGTATTACTTCGAATTGAGGGAAGCGCCCGATTCAGCAGTGCTCTACCCGGGATTCGGGGACCAGCGTACGGCCCAGCCGTATTTTGTAGCTCGTATAGTATGATTCTCGCAAGAGGAGACAAATTCAGCTCTCTCAACTCATAAAAATTGAGTGTTTGAAGGAAGTCTGGAAACTTAATACGCATTCGATTTTGCTATGAATCGGCTACAACCAGTTCGCTCATAGAGAAAATTATTTTGGCACCCCCTATTGTGTAAAATAACGTCATTTTCCTGTCTTTTCTCGAATAAATATGGCGGAAACATGCATTTCTGTAGTAGAATGTGCGCAAAAGACGGAATTTTCTGAAATTCTTTTCCAAGCCGGGAATCTATTAATAAAGATGTAAAATCTTAATAAGAGCAAAAAGTCGATGCGAGTAGCTTGCTTTGTTCTTATGCGAATAGGCTTTTGAGGATAGGCTATGGATGAATCAGCGGCGGTCAGAGCGAGCCAGGCAGGTAATAAAGCTGCTTTCGGATTTCTGGTGGATGAGCATTATAAGAATATCTATCGCTATGCCTATCATTGTGTTGGAAATCACCAGGACGCCGATGATCTTTGCCAGGAAACGTTTCTAAGAGCTTTCGACCATATCGGGCAGTTGAAAAATGGAACCAGCTTTAAGGAATGGCTTTTTACGATTGCCTCGAATCTGACAAGAAAGCGCATAAAAAAATTGAAGATTAAAAGAAATTTCGTTTCCCTGCCGGCTGAGACTCTGATTCGATTGCCTCAAAGCAGTGACATCCAGCCGTTTGAAAATTTGACAAAGAGAGAAAAGGTCGCAATGATCCGGGAGGAACTGCAGGCAATGTCACAGCGGCTTCGCATGGTGACTGTGCTTGTTCTGATGGAAGGTATGACACAGAAAGAAGCCGCGAAGATACTGAAACGATCGGAGCCGAGCATCTCACGTGATTTGATTGAAGCAAAAGCATGGCTGCAAAGCAGGCTTAGAAATTTAGCTTAAGGAGTAGTACCATGGAAACTTACAATAAAAAAGATAAGCTTAACGATATCCTCAAAGAAGCAAACGAGCAAATCCGCCCTTCTGATTCGTGGGAGGAGTTAAGACGCCGAATTGACGAAAAAATCAAGAATAGAAATGCTTCTTCAGGCAGGGTCGCAAAACTCAATGACAACATTATATTCTGGCGTCGAATTGCATTATTCACGGCCGCTTGTCTGCTCGTAACGTCAATCTTGTTAGTCTATGTTATTTTTGACAATAACCAGAACAGCTTCGCAGACACTCACAATCTTCTTTCGCAAGGTCAACTGGAGCATTTGAGCGAAGCTTTTTCACAGGTGCAGGATTTATTCAATCAGAATTGCCCATGGATAATGATAAATTCTTCAGGCAAAGGTGAGATTGGCGATGAGAACCAGAAGATAGATGCGGCTGAAGCCAAAAGAATAATCGTATTGCGCCTGGCTGTGAATCCCCACGAAGACCAGGCGGTGCCGCAATATTTCGACGTAGTGACATTCGATAACCAGCTTGTGAGCTTCAATATGGCTGTGACACAAGGCTCGAATATGCAGGTAGTTTTGCAGCCTGTGATTACTGCAACCGACAGAATTCAAGTGAAAATCGACACTCAGCTCAATAGCGGCTCGAAAACCTCTAACACAGTTACTATAGCAGACGACTCCTTCGAGCCTCTTGCTCGTGTTAAGGCCGATGGGAGTTGGATAAATATAAATGTCACAGGCAAGTCCTTTTCTAACATTTAATTGGGGTGGAAGTGCTATGAAAACGAATATTGAAATTGTGATTTTTATGATGGCGTCGCTTTTTCTGTTGCCCTCTCGATTCTGCGAAGCATCTTTTTTTGAAATGAATCTGAAACAGGCCTCACTTTATACTCCGGGAAATATAAATCTGACGATGAAACTGACAGATGCAGCAAAAATCGAGAACAATTACAAGTTTAAGGTAAGCATCTTTCTGACTGGAACGCTTATCCGGGAGCAAACCGTCGAAGCGTCAGGAAAAGAGCCTGTCAGCTTCGAGCTTAATGTCCCGGAAGTCTTCGCTAAAACACAGGGACGCTGCCGCTGTGAGCTGCTCCTGGAAAACGACTTTCTCGAAGCACAGGAAGTGCCGCTTCTCCTGTGGCCTGCGATACAGCCATACGAGCGGCAAACTCTAATGAACACAGAAATCTGGGTCTACGACACTTCGGGCAAATTGCTGGACCTTTTCAGGAAAATGGAAGTTAAGGTCGTCGATGCAACGTTTAAGGCCGCAAGAGATTTCGGCAGGCCTGACATTGTCTTCGCAGGTGAAGACACCGACCCGAACAATATGCAAATATTAGCAAATAGTATTTCGTCACTGAAGTTGCAGCCTGTAGTAATCTACTTGAAGCAGAAACAATTCCTCAAGGAAGCAAAATTAGAGGTTCCTTCTAAAGAAAATATATCTCAAAAAGTGAAATGTGATTTGGAAAGCCCTTTGTTAAGCGGCCTGAATTTGCGTGACATACTCAGCCTCGTCGAGGATGCAAGCTATCTAAAATCCAGAAAAGAAGATAACAAAGAGAGATATATTAAATCTGTCGTTACAGAAGAAAAACAGGATGAAAATAGCATTTACACCTATTTATGCACCGCGCAAAAAGACAGCTACATTACAATATATTGCCAGCTTCCCGTTACCACCGGCAGCGACCCGAGGTCTGTTGTTCTGCTCAAAAATATGCTGAGATACGCACAATCCGAAAATTACAAAATAAAAACAAAATGAAAAGCGTCTTATATAATTGAAAGGGAACTATCATGAAAACTCTATATTCAGCAATACTTGCTATCACTCTGCTTCTGACGCTCTGCATTCCGAATGCGAGAGCAACAAGCGGAATAGGCCAGGCTAAAATCACTGAAGAACCTGCCGCAATAGGTGAAAAACCTGCTGCAGAAAAACAGGAACCGGTGAAAGTCTCCGTCGCGATTATAGATTTCGAGTCACAGGCGCCGGGCAATCCAGAGCTTGGCACACAATTGAGTGACATCCTGACCGCCCGGTTGAGCATTTACGACCAGTTTCAGCTTGTAGAAAGAAAGAAGCTCGAAGATTTGCTCAGGGAACACGAACTGAACCTGACGGGAATGGTTGACACGCCGGACGCTATAACAGCAGGCAAATTAATCGGAGCCAAAATACTCATATTCGGCAGAGCTTTTGCGGTCGACAGGGACCTCTATATCGTGACGAAAATCGTTGGCACGGAAACCAGCCAGGTCAAGGGAACACTTGCAAAAGGAAGCCTCGAGAGCAACCTTTCAGACATAATCGACCAGCTTGCGACCAATAAAAGTTACAATTGATTTTTTCCGCTGAAGGCGTAAATGATAGAATAGCATTAGGGAAATTATTGAAGGCGGATTGGCTTGTGCTCCTTAGAAGAGATGCAGATAGTGAAATTCAAAAAAATCTTTAAGGAAGTCGGTTTCGATGTAATCGAAACTAACAAAGAAGAGCTCGAAAAATGGACGAAAGACTACAGCCTGTCAGGAGTCGATATAGTAATCACAGGCGAAGGTTTCAGCGAATTCGGAACAAGAATTAACGGTTTGGTAAGCTGCACCGCCAGACTCGAGACCCAGGCAACAAACAGAGAAGACCACAAAATTATCGTCTCAGAGCGAACAACAAAAAGAGCAGTAGATTTATCAGAAGCCATAGCTTCAAAAACCGCCCTCCAGGCCGCAGGTAGAGAACTCGCTATCAAAACAATAGAAAAGATCGCTGAAGGACTGTAAATACAAAAGAAAATAATATTTGCTTTTGTCATTCTCGCGAAGCCGGGAATCTAATTAAGAAGGAAAACATCATGCAAAAAATGGCTTTCGTCTTCCTATTAATCACATTGCTTTCAGCTAATATAACCTTAGCCGATTCAAGCAATACAATCAATGTTGCTATAATAGCTGATAGATCATCAGGTCTCGATAATTCACCTTTGGTTTCCCTGCTTGAGGTGGAATTGTCGCAGAAGGATGGTATTCGATTGTTGGAAAGAACAGTGATTGATGAAATCCTCCGGGAGCAAAAGTTACAATTGATTTTTTCCGCTGAAGGCGTAAATGATAGAATAGCATTAGGGAAATTATTGAAGGCGGATTGGCTTGTGCTCCTTAGAAGAGATGCAGATAGTGAAATTCAAAAA